>JAPULJ010000477.1 GCA_027295145.1 Alphaproteobacteria bacterium
TTCTCCGGCATCGTCGCCTGGTTCGTCGGCAAGATATGCCTTCGTCTTCGTGCCGATTATCTGGCCATCGCCACGATTGGCATTGCCGAGATCATCCGCATCACCTTCCGCAATTGGGGTGGGCTGGCCGGCGGTTCATACGGAATCCACAGGATCCCACGGCCCTTCGAATCACTAGGGCAGCCCTGGGCCGAACTTGGCTTCCTAGCGCTCGTGCTGCTGATCGTGGCTGTCACCTTCTGGGTCATCGAGCGCGGCATAAACTCGCCATGGGGCCGGGTCATGCGGGCAATCCGCGAAAACGAGTTGGCTGCCGCGGCGGCGGGCAAGGACGTCGAGCGCATGCGCCTGCAAGCCTTCGTCTACGGCTCGGCCCTGATGGGGCTGGCCGGCGCTCTATCGGCGCACTACGCCAAGGCGTTTCTACCCGAGGACCTGGAGCCGCTGACCGCGACATTCCTGATCTGGGTGATGCTGATCGCTGGCGGCAGCGGCAACAACCGGGGCGCCATTGTCGGCGCCTTCCTGGTCTGGGGCTTGTGGACGATGTCAGAATTCCTAACCGACTTCCTGTCGAGCGAATGGGCGACAAGGGCTGCTTATATCAGGGTGTTCCTGATCGGCTTGCTGCTGCAGGTCGTCCTCCAGGTGTTCCCCAAAGGGCTGGTTCCGGAGAAGCCGCCGATCCTTGGCCCCGAGCCAGAAGCGAGCCCGGCGCCGGAAACGCGTACCTGATAGAGGGCTCGGCCTGGCTCGCGGCATTAGGCGCGGCGCGCGGTTGCGATTGACTACAAGCCGATAAGGCAAGTTCACCGGCTTGTGGTATGAGGCGGACAGAAGAAGGGCCGGCCCCGTATGGAACCGGCCCCAGTCGTATCGAAGATAGAACGGATTACTTGGCGATTTTCTCGATCAAAACGCGTTTATTGCCCTTGATCTCGAAGACGTCGATGACACCCGGGACGTCCCCGGCCGCATCAAAGTCGTGCGGGCCGGCGGCGCCTTGGTAGTTGATCTTCGTGCCTGCGGCGATCAGCTTCTTGGCCTTCGCCCACTCGCCCGGAAGTACAACCGTACCGCCAGGACCGGCGATCTTGCGCAGGGCGTCGCGGATCTTGGTGCGGTCCCTGGAACCGGCCTGCTCGACCGCTAACGCAATCATGAAGGTAGCGTCGTAGGAGTTCGCCACGAAGGGCTTGCCGACGGCAGACGGCGAGGCCGCCTTGAGCGCCGCGATGTAAGCTTTCTCACCGTCCGTGCCGGGGATTGAGCCACTGTTGGTGATGAACATGCCTTGCACGTTCTTCCAGCCGATCTTAGCGAACATTTTGTCATTGTTAATACCGTCAACGCCGATGAATTTAGCGAAATAGCCGCGCTCGAGCGACTGACGGATCAGCACCGGACCGGAATCCGCGGCATAGGCGATGACGACGAGATGCTTGGCTCCACCCTTTTTGAGAGTCGCCAATTCCGAGCGATAGGACGCCTTCTTGGCTTCGTGCGCCGCATAACCGGCGACGACGCCACCGATCTTCTCGAAGTTCATCTTGAGCGACTCGGCAAGACCCTTGCCATAGTCGTTCTGGATGTAGGTGATGGCGATCTTGCCGATGCCGCGCTTCTTGATCACGCGGGCCAAAATCTTGCCTTGGAAATCGTCCGCCGGGGTCACCCGGAAGACGAAATCCTTGTCTTTCAGGCTGGTGATCGCGGGCGATGTCGAGGCTGGTGAAATCATCACCACGCCGGTTGGGATGGCCACAGTGTTTGCCGCGCCGATGGTGGCGCCCGAACACAGCGCGCCGTTGATGGCGACAACATTGTTGATGTTGACGAGCTTGTTGGCCGCGGCCGACGAGGTCTTGCCGTCGCACTTGGTGTCGGCCATGATCAGCGAGAGCTTGTCGCCCTTGCCGATGCCGCCTTGCGCGTTAACCTGTTTGATCGCGAGATCGGCAGCCGCCTTCATCGGCGGAATGAATTGGGCGACCGGACCGGTCAGACCCCACAGACCGCCGATCTTGACTTCGGCCGAATTTGCAAAGCCGGCGCCCAGCACTACGCTTGCCGCGGCGGCCATCGCCGCTGCACGTAGAGCCGCACGCCGGGCCTGTATCCTGGTTTTAATAATCGACATACTCTCCTCCGAGTTCCGTTGTCATTGTGACATTCACACGGACCGGCACCCGTTGCCGGTCGCTTGGCTATAGGATTACCCAAATAAGCTCGCGCTTGAAGTAAAATCGGTCAGGTTTATGTTGCACTGCAATATTCGGCATATCGACCCGGCGGCCGCGAACACGCAAAGTTGTCGGCAGACCCTGGCCGACTCTGCTATGTTTTGGCGGATGGGTCCGACGGGGGCGAGTGTAACCAAGCTTCGCCCAGGATGGACGCTCAAGCCGAGAGCCGCGGAAACAGCTTGATATGACCCTTCTTAAAACCCTGATCCAGCCCGACCACGACGAAAACCAGGAACGGGCCGAGGTTGCCGATGCGGCGAACCTCTTACAGGTCGGCGAATTTCAGCTTTTGCAACTCGCCTTCCACGATTGGCACGAGCGCGATATGCCGCAGGCCATGGTCGACCCAATCTTCACCCGCTACATGTTCCACAACGATGTTCCTTTCTGGGCCCGGCAATACGCCCGGAAGATTCTCGAAATCGATAAACGCGGCGAGCTTGACGACAACCAGCCCCACTATCACCGCTACGACGCCGAATACCGCACCCACGTTCCCGGCGGCGCCAAAAAATTTATCTGGGCGGCGATGATTCTCGTTGTTGCCATCTTCGGCAGTATTTTGTTGGCCGATGGCATTACAAGTCGCGGCGGATCGATCTTCCCGCCCTATTTCGATAGCGAGGATATGAAGCGGAAACCGTAGCGGCGCTTTCCTCGTCGGCTGCCCGCGTTGCCCCTTGCGCGGGTGCTGTCCTTGGCAGACATTGCATCTGATAACTAAGAGCGCCCGGCGGCAAAACGAGGCAAACACGCATGTTCGATTTTATCGGGCCGGAGTGGTCGACACCGGTCAACTACCTCTTTCTGGTGGTCACCTCGATTATCGCCATCCACGCCATCCGCTTTCGCGATCCCGAAGGCAAGCCGGACTATATACGCCTGCTGTTCGGCTGCATCGCCGCGGTATTTTTCCTGCTGGTATTGCTGCAGGACGTGCTCAAGGTCACGAGATTTTCGTAAATACGCGACGCCGTATTTAGGGCTTGTACATCCGCTGTTTTTTATCGACTTCCGGCAGCCGCAGGAGGCGTTTTTCGGGCGGCAGCTTGAGTTGTTTGGTGATGTATATGGCGCGTTTTCGCACAGTTGCCGGGCGGGCGTCTCCGTAGAGAACCTTGTGCATGATGCCGGGGCCGGAGACCGCCTCCTGATCGATTTTCAGCGAGGCGATATAGTCCTTCAACGCCATGCGGTAGCGGGCCTGACGGTCGTGGACGATGCCGCGATTGGCATAGGCGGCAGCAAGCACCGCATGGCCGGTCTTGTCGTCGGCTTCGAGCGTCCTGGTCAGATAGCCGATGAGGTAGGTCAGCTCCTTCGCCGCCGGGCCGTATTTTTTGGTCTGGATAAAGACCAGCGCCCGGCCCATCAGCGCGCCGCGGTGGTTGGGCTGCTCCTCCAGCGCCTTGTTGAATTTCTCCATCGCTTCGCCGTAGAGCTTGTCGCGCAGGCGAATGCCGCCGACCTCGGTGTAGTAGTCGCCGGGCTCCCGGTTGCCGACCCCCTGGAACACGATATAGCCGGCGCCCATCACCAGAATGGCGACGAACATGTACTTGATGAAGCGATTGAGGACGCCGGAATTCATTCCGGGCCCTTCAACATTGCCGCGGTGTAGAAGAATGCGAATACGAAGCACAAAAGTGCGGCGGTTACCGAAGCGCGCTTCTTGAGTGTCTGGCGGCGCGTCTTGTCCAGCTTTCCGTCGCGTTCGGCCTTGCGCACCGAGACCACCCAGATCAATTGACGCACCGGCACGAACAGCAGCACGGCCAGGATTATTGCCCACAATAACTGATATTGGCTGCTGAAAAGTTCCGCCATCTCGACCTAGCGCTTTCTGGCGGCTCCTGCCCCCGGACCCGGTAAACTACCAAAAAAACCACAAAATTCCCAATCGGGATTTGTTAAAGAAAACGGGGGGAAGGTCAAGCCTTCCCCCCAAAAGGTTCTCACGAAACGTTTCTTGGATGGACGCTGGCTAGCGCCGCCGCAATCCCGCCTATTGTTTGGGGGCTACCGCAACATCGCCAATGTCATCGACCAGTGCGGCGACCTCCTTCGACGGCATTGTTGACATTTCCATCTTGTAGGCTAGGAACCACATCATCCCTATGCCCAGGCCCCAGAACAGGATCTGCCAAGCCCAGATCGAGGGAATGCCGAAGGTCCAGCCCTCGACGCCGGCGTTCGGCGCACCGAAGATGGTGTTGCCGATAACCGCCCCCGGACCGATGCCGAAGAACATCCAAGCCAGCGTGATGATCCACGCCAATGGGATGAGTTTCTTCTTGTCGGCCGACAAGCTCGCATGTTCGCGCAGGAAGTCATGATACTTCATGCGGTGCTTGCGGGCTTCGGTGTCTTTTTGGGCCATCGCCGAGAGCGGGAGGCAAACGGCGAGGTTGAGGATCATCCCCCAGCCGGCCGAGTGGATGGTCAACGGCCACCGGCCCCACGGGAGATCGATACCGACAACACCGGCGATCGACGCACCGAACTTCTCGGTGAAGATGACACCGAGTAGGCCGGCCGCCAGACCCCAAGTGGCGCCCTGACGGGTGATCCACGGGAACCAGGTCACCGCCGCAAGCGACGGCCACATCTGGAAACCGAAGGCAACCGCCAGACCGCCCAGCAGGACAAGCGCGTCCCGCGAGAAGGTGGCAACCACCAGAGCGGCGAGGACGATGAAGCCAACGCCTATCCGACCGAACAGTTTCTGGGTCTTGTGCGACGCCGTCGGGTTCAGGTAGCGCTTGTACAGATCGCGGGTCAGCATGCCGCCGGCGGTCGACATATATGCCGCGCCGGTGGACTGCATTGCCGCCAAGGCACAAACCGCCAACAATCCAACCAGCCACGGCATACTGTCACCGATCGTGTTGATGTAGTGCGGCACCAGACCGCCCTGCTTGTTAGCGATCAGGTCGGGCAGCGCATTGTTAAGCGCAAGCCCCGCTTTGGTGACGGCACTGTTGGCGCCGAGAAGATGCGCACCCATGCCCTGGAAAGCGGTGAAGAAGAACAGGATTCCACCGATTCCGAAGGACGAGGCCCAGACCTGCTGCGGTGCGAACGGTTTGGGAGAGTTGTTGCCGAAGGCCCACATGGTAAACGCTGGGGCGGATTGAATGCCCATCAGCGCGAACATGTAAGTCAGCACCATAATCCCCGTCCACAGACCGCCTACCGGCGTTTCCTTGCCCAAACCTGCGGTCCATTGAATCACCCCCGGGATGGCAAAGTAGGCGTTGTGACCTGCTGCGGTCGCACCCCACTTACCAAGTTCCGGATTGGCGCCCATTTTGGCGAAACCTTCGTTCAATGCGCCCCATCCACCGGCTAGGTTAAGCGCGATGAGGCCAATGATGACGATGCCCATCGCAAGCAGGATACATTGCAGCGTATCCACGTAAGCCACCGCGCGCAGACCGCCCGAGGCGACATAGATGAACACCACCGCAGACAACACCCACATGCCGGTATTGACCGAAACCAAATCGTCGGTGAGAACGTTGAACAGGAAGCCCGAGGCCCCCAGCTGCACGCCCAGATATGGGATCGAGAACAGCAGGGCCACCATCACCACGAGGATGCGGATGGCATCCCCCTGGAAATAGTCGGACAGCATTTCACCCGGCGTGACGTAGCCGAAGCGCTTGCCCAACATCCACTGGCGTTTCAAAAACAGCACGCCGGTGAACGGGATGGTGATCGTGTAGAACGAGGCGTAGGCGTATTGGAAGCCATCGCGATAGACCAGCCCCGGGTGACCCATAAAGGTCCAGCCGGAGAAAGAGGTCGCGGTGGCAGCCAGAACGAATACCCACATCGACAGCCGGCGGCCGGCGATGAAGTAGTCGCTGGCGGTCTTCGCCGCCATCGCCGATTTGATCCCCCAGAAAATGCAGTAAGACCAATACAGCGCGACGAAGATGAACAGCCACACAACTTTTGCAGACAAGGCTAATTCCTCCCCAAAGTTAACAAAGCCACATCACAGCGCCCCGGCAACGGGCCGGTGGCGGCGTGATATTGAAGATAATTCACAAAACTGGGAAGGGATCAAGAAGCCTTTGAATGACCTCACTTACAGTAGATAATAATTGACATGACAGGCGGAATATATTGTAAATTTGTAAAACAATCTGATGGCGTTAATCCGAGTGCCCGGGAACAACATCGGACGACCGGGAGCGAAAGCGAGGTAGCGTGGCGAGCACCGTAACGTACGGACATCAAGTCCGCCGCCTGCGCCGCGAGAAGGGTCTAACCCAGAGCGCGATGGCCGGATTGCTCGGCATTTCGCCCAGCTACCTCAACCTCATCGAGCACAACCACCGCCCCTTGACCCGGCCGCTAATGGCCGAGGCTGCATATCTTTTCGGCGTCGCCCCGGATGCATTCTCGGATGACAGCGAGGCTCGTATCCTGGGCGATCTCGTCGAAATGTTCGGCGACCGGCTGTTCGCCGACCAGGAAATCGACCAGAAGGAGATCGCCGGTCTGGTTCACGTTTCGCCCGCCGCCTGCCAAGCGATCGTCGGTCTGTACCGCGCATACCGCACGGCAAACGACAATGTCGGGGCTCTAAGCGAGCGGCTTTCGGGCGACGCCTTCGTGTCGAGTTCGATCCACGAACTCCTGACCCTGCTAACCTCGATCCGATCGTTCTCGGAAATCCTGCACGACCATGACGATCTCGATGCCGACGAGCGCCGCAGGTTTCTCGGCATCGTCCTCGAGGAGAGCAAGCGGCTGACAGAGGCGGTTGGCCAGCTTGTCGGATTAGCCCGCGGCGATGCCCTGGAAGCCATCGTCGGCAGCCGCTCGCCAGCCGAGGAGGTCACCCGGTTCATCGAGCGCTCGGGCAACCATTTCCCCGAACTGGAAAGCGAGGCCGAAGCGCTCAACGGAGCCCTGCGGCTGGTGCCCGGCGCTGGCTATCCGGTGCTCGCCGATCAGCTCAAGCGTCGGTTCGGCGTGACCATTGATCGGGTGCCGGCGTCCGACACCAGTATCGCCGAGCGCTATGATGCGGCTAGCCGGCGACTGATCTTTGAGGAGACCCTGCCACCCCGGCGGGTTAGCTTCCGCCTGGCGCAGCGCCTGGCGCTGCTCGGCTTTGGCGAACTTCTGGATCGTTGCATCGAGGATGAGGAATTCCTCAACCCCGAGACCACCACCCTGGCCCGTCGCGCGCTGGCCTCGTATTTTGCCGCCGCCCTGTTGATGCCCTATGGACCTTTCGCTGCGGCAGCGACGGAAACGCGCTACGATATCGAATTGCTGCAGCAAAGATTCGGCGCCAGCTTCGAGCAGATTTGTCACCGTCTGACGACGCTGCGGCGGGCGGGCGCGGCAGGCATCGCTTTCCACTTTCTGCGGGTCGATCCAGCCGGCAACATCTCCAAGCACTTTCGCGGGTCGGGATTGAGCATCCCGCGCTTTGGCAGTGCCTGTTCCTTATGGGCGGTCCATGCCGCCTACATGACCCCCGGCCGCATCCACTGCCAGCTTTCCGAGCTGCCCGACGGCAGCGCCTATTTCTCGATCGCACGCACGATCACCAAGCCAGGCGGGGGATTCGATGCGCCGAAGAGCCATTTCGCCATCGAGATCGGTTGTGAGGCGTCGCGGGCCGGCGAACTCGTCTATACCGACGGGCTGGCGCTCGGCACCAGCGCCAGACGCGTGCCGATCGGCGTCACTTGTCGTCTGTGCGAGAGGTCCGGTTGCCGCCAGCGGGCCCAACCGTTGTTGCTGCTTTCTCCGGCTCACGCTTCGAGCCGCGCTTGAGGCGGCGGCCTGCCAGCGGCAACAGGCGGGCGATAACCGAGATGCGCCGGCGGGTGCCATCGGCCCGCGCCAGCGCCGCCGCGGTGGGGATGGCGAAGATGAAATGCGCGCCCCCGCCCGGCCTGCTCTCGACCCATATCCGCCCGCCGAAATGCTCGACGATCTGACGGCAGATTGACAAACCGAGCCCGGTTCCCCCCTCTGCCGCGCCTCCCCTTGCAGCGCCGGACCGCCCGCGCGCGCGCTCGCCGGCCTGCTGGAATTTCTCGAAGATGCGACTCCGGGCCTCGCGGGCGATACCCGGCCCATTATCCTCTATCCCGACCCGAACCTCGTCGGACTCTGCGCCGGCCCAAACCCTGACCGCGCCGTCCGTTTCGGCGCAATAGTTCGCCGCGTTGGACAATAGGTTGAGGACCACTTGGATCAGCTGGTCGCGGTCGGCATAAACTTGGGGAAGGCGCATCGGCAGGCTCACATCGAGAGTGATGCCACGCTCTTCGAACAGCCCGCCCGAAGCCGATACTGCCTCCTCGATTGCAGCCCGCGGACCGACCCGCTGCATCCGCCATTCCATGCGTCCGGCCTCCATCTTGGCGAGGTCGAGGGTCTGGTTGACGAGCCGGGTGAGACGCTCGCTTTCCTTGACGATGATGCCGAGAAAACGCTCGCGCTCTTCGCGCTCGAGCGCCGGATTGTCGAACAGTATCTCGGTGAAAGATCGGATCGAGGTCAGCGGCGTACGCAATTCGTGGCTGACCGTGGAGATGAAATCATCCTTCAGCCGGTCGAGTTCCTGTAAGCGCGTATTGGCCTCACGTAGCTCCTCTGTCGCCGTTTCAAGCTCCTGCTGCTTCTCTTCGAGTTGGTGGCTGTGTTCGATGACCTGGCTGGTCTCGTCGAGAATCTTCATGACCTCATCGATGCCAATCGCCTCGGCCTTGGCCACCGTGCCGACCATGACCCGGGCCGAGGCGGCGCCGATGACGCCGGCCAGCAGCCGCTCGGCGAAGTTGACCAGTTCGGGGTCGGCCCCGCGCTCATCCGCTAAATTGATCTTTCGCGTGGCCGCGAATTCGTTGAACGCGCGGTCGGTGCGCCGCCGGCCGAGGAAGCGGGTGAGCAGCGCTTTCAAATCGGGAACCGTTGCCGTGCCGCGCCAAAACTGCGAGCCGCGCTCGCCGGCCCATTCGAAGACGTCGACGAACAGCGCCGCCTGGATGCGCTCGACCGCGCCCTGGCGGCTGAATAGCGAGACCAGAACAAGGCCGCCGATATTGACCAACATGCTCCAGAAGAGAGCATGGGTCATATGGTCGAGCCCAGTCAGCCCAAACAACTCGTAGGGCTTGAGAAGGGCCAGCCCGAAAGGTCCTGCCTCGACGAAGTCGATGGGCAGCCAGCCCGAGCGTGCGAAGGAGGGCAGCAGCAGCGTATAGAGCCACATCGCAAAGCCGCCGCTGAGCCCGGTCAGCGCACCAAGGCGGGTGCCGCCTTTCCAGAAAATGCCGCCCAGGATGGCTGGCGCGAACTGGGCGGCGGCGGCGAAAGAGATGAGGCCGATACTGACCAAGGTCACCGACTCGCCGATGAAGCGGAAATAAAGATAGCCGAGCATGACGATGGCGATGATGCTGCCTCGCCTGATCGCCAGCAGCAGGCGCGAGAGATCGCCACGTTCGTGCAGCCGCAGCGATTTGAGCCGCAGCAGCACAGGCATCACCAGATCGTTGCAGACCATCGTCGACAGCGCCACGGTGGCGACGATGACCATTGCCGTGGCCGCCGACAGCCCGCCGATATAGGCGAACAGCGCCAACCCCTCCTGCTTCGCCGCCATCGGTACAGTGAGCACGAAGGTGTCTGCGTCGACATTGCCGGCGGGAAACTGTAGCAGCCCGGCCAGGGCGATCGGCATGACGAAAATGTTGATCGCCAGCAGGTAGAGCGGGAACAGCCAGACGGCCTTGCGCAAATGGTCCTCGTCGACATTCTCGACCACCATCACCTGGAACTGGCGCGGCAGGCAGATGATCGCCGCCATCGATAGCACCGTCAGCGTGATCCATTGCCCGTAGGCGCCGGACTCAACGACAAACAGGCGCGCCAGCTCGGGCTTTGCCGCGGCTCTGGCGAAGAGGTCGCCGAACCCGTCATAGAGCCCGAATGTGACGAAGATGCCGACCGCCAGGAAGGCCAGCAGCTTGACGATCGATTCAAAGGCGATCGCCGCGACCATGCCCTCGTGGTGTTCGGCGGCGTCGATATGGCGGGTGCCAAAGAGGATCGAAAAAGCGGCCATGCCGCCGGCCACGAGCAGCGCCGTGTCGCCGAGGAACGACGGCACGTATTCGGTCTTCGGCATGACGATGGCAGGGTATTCGAGCAGCAGGCGGAAGCTGGTCGAGACAGCCTTCAGCTGCAATGAGATATAGGGCATGATGCCGACTACGGCGATCACAGTCACCAACCCGCCAAGCGCCGTGCTCTTGCCGTAGCGCGAAGAGATGAAGTCTGCGATAGAGGTAATCCGGTGGGCCTTGCAGATGCGCAGGATCTTGCGCAGAACGAACCACCAGGCAACGAAAGTCAGGGTCGGCCCGAGATAGATGGTGAGAAAATCGATGCCGCTCGAGGCGGCGCGGCCAACGCTGCCGTAAAAGGTCCACGAGGTCGCATAGACCGCCATTGAAAGCGCGTAGATATAGGGGTTGGCGATCAGACTGCGGCCTGCGTCGGCTCGCTTGTCACCGTAATAGGCGATGGCAAAGAGGAGCCCCAGATAGGCGATTGAAGCAACGAAGATCACCCAGCCTTCAAGCATCCCGGTGCCTTTGCCGCCATGATGTCTGTTCGGTGGTCGGTATCCGCTCGCGTCCGCCTAGTCGCAC
Organism: Alphaproteobacteria bacterium; assembly: GCA_027295145.1. Taxonomy (GTDB): domain Bacteria; phylum Pseudomonadota; class Alphaproteobacteria; order JAPULJ01; family JAPULJ01; genus JAPULJ01. Next base: position 10,943 of record JAPULJ010000477.1, read on the forward strand.
CCGTCCGGCGAGCACGCCGATGAGCACGATCACGATGATCCAAGCAGCAAACAGGTATAGAAAGAGCAAGGGGACGCCTAAGATCGAGCGCTCGGCGCTGAAGATGAACAGCAGCGGTGGGCTAAATGCCAAGGCCCCGAGCAGGAACAACGCCACTGAGCGCTCGCTAGTCTTGTGCGGTCCCGCCAAGAGCCTCCTCCCGCCCGGCTCCCTCGGATGGGCCGGTGTTTGCCATCGTTGTCCTGCTATTCTAGCCAATTCGCGGCGGCAATTGCAGCACCTCCATTTTCGACGCAGCCAACCGCGGCGCCACACTGCTGTTTGGGCTTGGTTTTGGATACAATCGTCTCGTCATTCCGGCCCGGGAGTCCGGACAATTATTACTATTGGCCCGAGAGAAATAGGCCGGTGAAGACGATCTCAAGATCGGCTAAATCGCGCGCAATTGGGAAGATTATCTCGGCGTCCCCGAAGCCCGCAAAGTCTTCCCGGATCGCCTCGAATAAAACGAGCAGGCGTTTGGGCACCGCCGCGACATCCTGCGCGATGCCATCGGCGCACTGCGTCCCACGCTGAATGTTTGTCTGTCTTGCTAGAGCGCGATCTGCGCTTTGACGCGGTCGAGGACCTCGCGGGTAGAGAAGGGTTTGGTGATGTAATCGTCGGCGCCCGCGGCTAGTCCTTCCTTACGTTCCGCTTCGCCGCCCTTGGCGGTCAGCATGATGATGCGGATCTCGGCCCAGGCCGGGTTGGCGCGGATTGCACGGCACACTTCAAAGCCGTCACCGTTGGGCATCGAAATATCGAGCAGCACAAGATTGGGGGCCTCGGCCCGGACCGAATCGAGGGCCGCGCGTCCGTCGACCGCGGTGCGCACTTCGAGCCCGGCCTGTTTCATCAGGAACTCGAGCGAGAGCACGATATTCGGCTCGTCGTCAACCACCAGCACTGAGCGCGTCATGGCATCGCCGTTTTCATATCTATCTATACCTCGTTTCGGATATGGCAGGATACCAAGCCGCCACGCCCGCTCGAAGCGCTGGTATAGTGCCACGCCGCGCCCCCTGAGCGTGCTATTGGATTGCTTAAGTTCACGAAAAATTGAGACTCCCATCCGCGCATCGCACTAGCCAAGGCGCGCAAGGGTGGGGAAGGCGGTGTGATGCAGTCGCAGACTATAGTTTTCCGCCAGTTGGTCGGCGATATGATGGGGCCGCCGACACTCACGCTAGGTCCAAAGACGCCGGTTCGCGAGTTGGTCGGCCGGATGACCGGCGAGAAAGCTTCGTGCGCCGTCGTCATCGACGAGGGCGGCCGTATCCTTGGTATCGTCACCGAGCAGGACGTGACCCGCCGGGTGGCGCTGCGGGCAACGCCGCAGACCAAGACCGCTGAGATCATGACCGAGGGCGTGCAGACAATCGGTCTCGATGATTTCCTTTATCGTGGCATCGCCCGAATGCGCCGCTTGGGGCATCGGCACATGCCGGTGGTCGACGCGAGCGGCAGGCTGGCCGGGCACCTCGATCTGCATACCGCCCTTGCCGCCGCCTCCGAGCGGACGATGGCGCGGATCGAGCTGCTCACCCGCGAGAGCACGGTCGACGGGATGGGCGAGGTCAAGGCGGCCCAGATTGAGTTGGCCCAGGAACTCTTCGCCGACGAATTGCCGACGCCGGAAGTCCAGGCCCTGCTGACCGACATTAACAACGATATTACCCGCCGCCTCGCCGACGCTGGCGTTGCGGCAATGGCGGAGGACGGCAAGGGAGCGCCGCCGGTCCCGTTCTCGATGATCGTCATGGGTTCGGGCGGGCGCGATGAGAACATGCTGTTCCCCGACCAGGACAACGGTTTCATCCTCGCTGATTACGAGGACCGCGAGCACGATCGGATCGACGGCTGGTTCATCCAGCTAGCGGTCCGGCTCAACGAGATGCTTGACCGGGTCGGCTTTCCATTATGCAAGGGTTACGTCATGGCCCAGAACCCGCTATGGCGAAAGACCGAGAGCCAGTGGCGCGCCCAGATCGCCGGCTGGCAGAAAAAACGCGATACGACGGCGCTGCGGCTGGCCGATATCTTTTTCGACTTCCGGGGCGTCTATGGCGATGCGGCGATGCCGGATCGCCTGCGCCGCCACGTGACCAAATTGACGCGCGGTAATCTTTCATTTCTGTGCGAGATGTATCGCGATGACGCCGAGCACGGCGTCGCTCTTGGCTGGTTCGGGCGTTTCATTACTGTGCGCGACGAGCCCAAGCATCGCGGCAAGATCAACCTCAAACATACCGGAACCCTGCCGCTGATCGAGGGTGTGCGACTGCTCGCCCTGCGCGAGGGAATAGAGGACGGCCCGACGCTGAAGCGAATTGACCAATTGGCCGAGAAAGGCGTGTTCGACACCGACGAGCAGGACTATCTAAGCGGCGCCTTTCGCCATATGAGCCATCTCATGCTGCGCCAACAACTCCGCGACCACGCGCGCGGCGAGGAAGCCAGCGCCTATGTCTCACCCAAGGCGATGTCGGCGCGCGAAAAGGATTACCTACGCGACTGCTTCCGCGCCGTCCGCGAATTCCGCTCGCGCCTGCGGAGTGAATTCACCGGCGAAATATTTTGAACAAACGAGTGTCTCTGTGGTGAACACTATATGTCCACCCCGCGGCTCAGAACCGCGCCTGTTTGCGGCGGATCGAGCGAACGGAATCGGAGGCTTTCAGCGCCTGGCCGAGCGTTACGATGCCGCGCTCGCGGCACAGCTCGACGAGGTGCAGAAAAATTTCCGCCGTCGCCATGGCGTCGCCCAGCGCTGTGTGCCGTCCCTCGAACACCACCCCGAAGCGGTTGGCGATGGCGTCGAGCGTGTGTTCGGCCAGATGGTCGTGCAGATGAACCGACAGGAGCAGCGTGTCGAGCACTGGATTGTCGAAGACAGCGCCGGTTTCGGCCGCGGCGAGGCTGAGGAACTTCATGTCGAAAGCGGCGTTGTGGGCGACCAGCACGTCCTCGCCGGCGAACGCGTGAAAATCTGTGAGCGCTTCCATGGTGTCGGGCGCTCCTTTGACCATCTCATCGGTGATCCCATGGAAGCGTATCGACGCTTTGGGGATCGCCCGCCCCGGATTTACCAGCCGCTCGAAGCGCTCCCCGCGTAGTATCCGCCCGCCGCTCACCCGTACCCCGGCGATCTGGACGATGCGGTCGCCGCGCGAGGGCTCCAATCCCGTCGTCTCGGTGTCGAAGACAACGCATGCGAGGTCATCGAGCCTTGTATCCAAGCGCTCGGCCAGGCTCGCCCCGGCCGGCGCCGGGGGCGGATCGAAATTGTAGAATTCGGGGCGGGGCGGCAGGGCCGCATCGCCCCAACCGGCTGGCCGGCTCTCGCCACCTTCCCGCCCAGCGACGGTGATGACGTAGCCGCTGATGCGCCGCTGCTGATCGCGCACCACCGCCATGCGCGAGGACAGCGCTACCCCCGCCGGCACGCTCAAACATTCGAGCGAGGCGGTGTGGCCGCCGGGCTTGTTTTCTTCATCCTCGCTGGCGATGGCCACGAGAACGGCGAGGGTGCGCTCGACTGCACCGCGTTCGATAATGTCGAACACCGGCCGCCCCAGGCCGAGCTTGTCGGGCGCGTCGAGTAACCACAGTAAAGCACGATTATACAGAAGCACTCGATGGTCGAGGTCGGCGACAAGGATGCCCTCGGACAAATCGCGCAGGATAGCCTCGAGCCGGGCCACTTGCGTTTGTGCGTGCGCCGCGGCCGCCGCCATCGCCTGCCTGATCTCCCGCTGCCCCTTGGCGTGGCGGGCGGCCAGCCGGGCGACCCGCTCGGGCAGGGCGCCCAAAGCATGGCCATGCTTGGTAATGATCTCGGTGATCGTAGCGCTCAGAGCGCGCTCGGCTTCAGCCGCGAGGATTTTAACGGGCCGCGCCAGGCGCCGGTCGAGAAACCACCAGGCGAACCCGCCAGCGGCGAGCACCGCGACGACGCCAATCCCGCCGATCACCATCATCTGCTGGCGCGCCACCGCGTTGGCCGCCGAAGCCTCGTAGGCGATGCGCAAAATGGCGATCAGCACGCCGGCACTGACCAGCGCGCTCCCCAGACACACCGCGGCCACCATTACGCGAGGCCCGCGCCCGGCGCGGGTTTTGTCGGCGGAACCAGATGAGTATTTTTCCAAGCGCAAAAACTTCCCCCCTTGCCAGCGCGACGCCCGAACCGCTGGCGCGCCCGGCAGGATTCGAACCTGCGACCTCAGGATTAGGAATCCTGGGCGCCACGTTCGCCTTGACCCTCCCAAATGCGCCCTCTACACATTAACCGTAGACAATGAGCCAATTATCTGCAAGAAATATCTGAGATCGTGTGACCTGCTACTCCCATCTACGCAATTTGTTGCGACCTATTTGCGACCTAGGTAACGCTAGCATGAAACAGAAAATCACAAAGATGGTCGTGGATCGAGTGGTCCCGGGTGCGAAAGACACCATTATCCGGGACACAGAGATCCCTGGATTTTTTTTGAAAGTAACCCCCAAGGGTCGCCGGTGCTATGGGCTTTATTACAGAAACCGTGATGGCCGTGAACGGCGGCCGATGATAGGTGTCCACTCGGAGGGATTCACGGCGGACAAGGCCCGGCGAATCGCCGCCGAGTGGCATGCCAGGGTGAAGCTTGGCGAGGATCCCGGCGCAGAAAGAACTCATGACCGCCGCGCCGAAATATTCTCCGAGTTGGCCGAACAATACCTTACCGAGCATGCTCGCCAGCACAAGAAGCCGAGTTCTGCGGCAGCGGACGAACGGAACCTTCGCAACCATCTCGTCCCCCTCCTGGGCGGACTAAAGATCCATGCCATACAACCTGCCGATATAGACCGCGCCTTACGCGCCATAGCTAACGGTAAGACCGCTTTCGAGGAGCGCCTTGGCCCACGTGCGGTGCGGAAGGTTGTCGGCGGTAAGGGCGCAGCGAACAGATGCCGGTCACTCCTTTCCAAGATGTTGGGAGAGTTCGCAGAGCAACGAGGGATGCGCCCACCCGGCGCCAACCCTTGCGTCCGGATCAAGCCTTACCGCACAGAGTTCTCTGACAAAGGGCGATTTCGCCATCTTTCGCCCCAGGAATTTCTCCAGTTGGGGCTGGTTCTTGAAGAGGTCGAGCAGAAAGGATCCGAACACCCCAGTGTAGTGAACTTTGTCAGGTTGGCTCTCTACACAGGCTGCCGTCGCGACGAAATCCTCAAATTGCGTTGGGATCACGTGGACCTCGAAGCTCGATGCCTGCGGCTACCGGACACCAAGACCGGGGCAAAGGAGCTTCCATTGGGAGCCCCGGCGTGCGAGCTCCTAACGAACATCGATCGGCAGCCCGATAATGCCTTCGTACTCATCGGCCACAAACCAGGTCATCACTTCGTCGGAATTGAGAAAGCGTGGCATCGAATACGGGGGCGAGCTGGGCTTGATGACGTAACAATCCACGATCTTCGCCGATCGTTTGGCTCGTTGGGAGCGCGCTCTGGATTGTCCCTAATCAGGGTTGGAAAGATGCTCGCCCACAAGAGCACGAAAGCGGCTGAGATCTATGCGCGCATAGCCGAAGATGTAACGCGTGACGACATTGAGGCAACCAGCCTGGAAGCGAAAACGCTGCTGTCGAGCAAGCCCACAGATCAAATAGTAGTACCGTTTCGTCGGGATAAATGATCGCCTTTTGTGGTTTCTGGAATACTTAGCTGCTATATGGCGTAACGTGCCGATACGCGCATTGCATCATTTTAGCGATTGTCAATTCTGAATGGGCAATTCCGACTCCGACAACGATTCACGCCGGTTGCCTCTGCGCAAATGGGTATTTTTGGCCGACGCGGAAGAGTTGGTGGCTAGTCTCTTTGGTTGCTCTCATGAAGACGCTCGAGAATTCATTGTCCACGCCATAAAAGATGGGGTCACGCGACTTCGCGGTTATTTCGAAGACGCGCCAAACGACCGACTGTACTTAGAGATTATCAGCGTCCATCGCATGCTGAACAGCAAGCTCGATTGGCAAGATAGCGCTATTCATTTCCACGAGCCTTTCGTTATCGACCCTAATTCCAGCTGGACCTATGACGAAGCACGAGATGTGGAAGTCGAAATCCAGCCGCTCCTTGAGCTAAGCCCGGACCATCGTGGCGATCCAATCGCAAAAGGATCTAAAGCCATAGATCAGTCACCGCTCGGTGAAGGGGAACGAGGTACCGATCACGCCGTTGACAATTGTAAAAGCGGCTACCCAGGACGCCCGACAATCAGCCACCATGTCCTCAAGGAGTTTCGCAGGCGGATTGCAGTCGGCGAGGCCTTCCCGACACTTAAACGAGAGGCCGAAGCACTTAGGGCCTGGGCGATCGAAGCCCATTCAGACGCACCGGTTCCAACAACTGGAACAATCGAGAACCAGATTCGTTCCGAATATCGCAAAATATTTCCCCTCAAGCCTTAACCTTTGCCGCAGAACAGACGCCCACGAAATTATCGTCTAGCTCGTATTTTCGGAGTGTTTTTCGTGGGTGATTGAAGTGGCATTTATTCCTCATTCATGGCGGACAACGCCTATTCCAAAGGAACGAGGAAACAAATGACAGGACACCACCTTACGAGCCGCTATATCACGACCGAACTGGCGGCAAATTACTGCGGCTTTAGTCCGCGAACTTTCGAAAAGTATCGGATCACCGGTGACGGGCCACGCTACTTCAAGCGCGGGAAGAGGGTCCTTTATCGCATTGACGATTGCGATGCGTGGATGGAAGCCGGTTTTAGGCTCTCGACTTCTGACAACGGGAGCAACAAGCGATGACAGACTACAGTCAGGCACTTCCGCAATGGTCGCAAAAGCGGCTGAACTTCAATGCTATCAACCGCATTGCGCTTCAAGAGTTGCCATCCCTGGTTCGACGCTGGGCGCCAGGCGGCCGCGTCGTTGGGCGTGAGTACATAGCACGCAACCCAATTCGCAACGACCGACAGCCAGGCTCGTTCAAGGTCAATCTCGCCACTGGTAAATGGGCCGACTTCGCGACAGGGGACAAAGGCGGCGACGTAGTCTCGCTCGCAGCTTACCTGAATGGTTTGGGGCAAGGCGAAGCCGCTCGCATGCTGGCTGAAAAACTGGGTATCGCCGATGTCTGAGAACATCAATCTGTCTGATGGGCTGGGCGATGCTGTCGGCCTACAAAGTGAGCCAGAGAGTTCCGATGACCAAGCAATCTCGATTGGTAATAGCAACGCGCCGCAGTACCCGGTTGACCCGCACTGGTATCGTCGCATCAAGC
>JAPULJ010000478.1 GCA_027295145.1 Alphaproteobacteria bacterium
TGGCACATCGCGATGCCGGTGGCGGGAGCCGTCCACCGCATCAAAAGCGGCCTTCAGCGGTGGGAGCATAACCGCGAAAGCGCACAACGAGAATTCGCCGTCGGCGCCGGCGGGGCCGCACGCTGCCCATAGTCCGTATGGATCATGATCGGAACTGTTTGGTGCGGTATCAAGGGCACACGACTGTCGTACTCGATGGATGTATAACATAACATTCAAAGTATTTATGGCTCAGGGCCCCGAACGAACGAACAGCCCTTGGCAATGCGAAGATCGGTGACCACAAGCTCATGTCGCTAAGCCCTCGTCTCAAACACTCGTATCTTGATCACTACGAGGAGTTCGGTTATGCGATCGTGAAGGCCGTCTTCGGACCAGCAGAAGTGCGAGATATCTCGGGCGCCTTCGATCGACTCTATGCGAGAGCCATCTCCCATCCAAAAAGCCTCCGGCATCAGAACGTCTTCTTCCAAACAGCACCGGATCCGAACCTCGGGCGAGTGGCCCGATTTGTCCAGTGGCCGTCCTATATCGATACGGTGCTCAATCAATTTCGGCTCGATCGACGGATGCTCGAAATCGTCGAACCGCTGCTCGGAACGAACATCAAACAAATCATCAATCAACTTCACTGGAAGCCGCCGGGCGCTGAGAGGGTGGAATTCGGCTTCCACCAAGACATCCACTTCCGTCGGCCGCGGCAAGCGTACCGAAACCCGCATTCTTCATACGTCCAGACAGCGATCGCGGTCGATTCTCACCGGGAAGAAAACGGCGCCATCAGAATCTACCCGGAGAGCCATAAGCTGGGGGAGCTGACATTTCCCTTCTCTGGACGCGTCATGGAGCACGCACCTCAGGATGAGGATCTTAGAGCCCTCGGCTTAGACCCCACGAACCTGGTCGATCTCGACCTCGATCCAGGAGACATCGCAATTTGGAACCTCTACACAATCCACGGATCCGGACCCAACACCTCGCAAAGCGACCGTCGCGTCTACATTAACGGCTATGTCAGGGCAAATGACTGTGATAGGGGCGAATGGGCGTTTCGCAATCGCGAGCCATGCTCACTTGGGCAGCCGGCACTCATTCACTTTGAAGATCTCTTCTCCCGACCAGACCCACATTACGTGGAGGACCAATAGATCAGCAGACGGTGATCTACCGCAAATTCCGAGACCGCCCCTGCTTCCGCTCAGAGTCACTTTTCACCATCAACGCCACCATCAATCGACGCCCCGAGCCGGGGGGCAAAGCGGTCGAAATCAACCCGGATTTCCACTCACCCCCCAACAATTACCGTCATGAGGGCCATGCCACAAGTCGTGCCACCGGCCAATAGCCGACATTGACGACTATGTAATTACGCCGCAATCTGGCGCATCTCGATGCCGGTAGGGGCGGCGGCGTAAACGGCCCAATAGGGTAAAATCGGCCTATATCGCCCATCGTCGGCGCCTGATATCGAAACACGGAGAACACCGAAGATGCGATCGATCAATGTAAGCAGGCGAATCCCCTCGTCACCGGCAAATGTCTGGGCAGTCCTCGCCGACGTCCCGAACATTGCGACGTGGAACAGAGGTGTAGCGAAGTCGTTCGCGACGTCAGACAGCACGGGCGGTGTAGGCGCACAACGGCACTGCGATCTGGTCCCGTTTGGCGAGCTCGAAGAAACCGTCAAAGAATGGGACGATCCACGCCGCATGGTCGTCAGCATCGATTCCGCGAAAAAACTGCCCATCGCCCATGGTGAAGTCACATTTGTTCTTAGCCCCACGGACGACGCTACCGAGGTAAGCGTCAACTACACTTACAAGCCGAAGTTTGGCTTGCTCGGGCAAATCATGGGCAGCCTTGCCCTGGACGGACAACTTACGAAGGGCTTCAAAGTGTTTCTGAAAGACCTAGACGTGGCCTCCCAACGATAGGCAATTGGGGCGGCCTTGGATGGGCCTGCGCAAGCTCGGGATTGAAACTCCCAGTGGCTCCCCATGACAAGGGCGGAGCGAATGGGTAAGCTCGTAATTCGATCGCGTCCCCGAACGCGTTAACCCGCCCCCGAGATTGAAGTTCTTCGACTGGATCGGGGCAGGATTTCCAGGCGCAAAATTCGACTATATCGGATGGCCGCCCGCGCGACTTTCATCGCCAGCGACAAGGATCATTCGGTAAATACCGGGGAATACGGTTTGCAGGCCATGATCGAACGCAGTGCCCTGATCGCCCTCTTGTTACTCTGCTTGCCCCTCGCCGTCGCCTTTGGCCAGGAGGTCCCGCTGCCATTCGAGTCCGAGCTGGGAAGAAAATACCGCGCCGCGCTCGAATTCGTCTTGGTGCCACCAGACCAGCTGCCGCAAGGATGCGGGTTGGCCCGCGAGGCGGGATCGGCGCCAATCTATCCCTTTTTCACGAACCCGCAGGCGTTGGAAGAACCCTGGGCGGTCGAGTTTCTCGCCGCGATCCTGGGGATCCGGAAGCTGTTCGACTCCAGCAGGGTCAGCGCGGCGATCACGGCACTCTATCACGATCGGGTGCCGAGCTACGAAATCGGTATCGCGGCGCTGCGCTTCAAGAACGCGGACGGCGCTGCCAAAGCCTATCAAAAAGCCGGGGCGACCAACCGCCCACCCGAGGCCAGGCTGGTACTCAAGGGGCCGATGATCCTGTCGGTGTGGCGCGACGCGGGCGCCCGGGACGATTGTTACAACGCCATCCGCGCCCATGTGGACAGCAAGGACTTCAGCTCCGACCCCGACGAGCGATAACCCCGCGGTCGATCAAGGTTTTTACAAATTGAAATAGGCCTTTACCGCAGCGACGGTGGCTGTTCGGGTTGGTCAGCAATTCGCCTCGGGCAATATGGTTATTCGGGTCCGTTCCGCCCCGGAATTGCCGGTTCGGCCTTCACGCCCGGAGTTGGGGTAACAACAGACCATATTCGGGCGACCTCCGTACCAGCGTTTTTAGCCAACAACAGACATACGCGGTGCCATCAATCGGCCCATTCGCCGGGAATTTCAGTCAGCCCCAGCCGGCTCGTCGGGGATGTCCAGGCCGGCCTTGCGCAGGCCATCGGCAATACGCGCTAAAACCGCTTTGTCCCGGAAGGGTAGC
>JAPULJ010000479.1 GCA_027295145.1 Alphaproteobacteria bacterium
TTGGACCTGCGGGTCTACGACCGAAGGCTTCCCTGAAACGGGGCTAATATTCCCTGTTTCCTCGAAAAAATTCCCTGTTCGGGTAAAAAATTTCCCTGTTATGGCGCGTAGGGAATTCTCCAAAAAATCCTCGCATTTCCAGTGGCTTACACGTGGTCCGAGGCCACCAAAAGCCCTGATATTGTAAAAATTCCCTGTTTTTTCCCTGCATAACAGGGAAATCGAGCAGAGACGAGTTCGCTCGAGACTGCCTGCACCGCCAGATTTTTTCGACAGGCCGCAGGTCTACTTTGCCGCTGGAAAACCGAACATTTGGCGTTGAGCCGGCGTTGTCAGATTAACGCGACGTGATCAGGCTGATCGAATGGGGCTAAGTTTCTCAATCGGCGAGTTGACACCGTTGGATATGGAACCTCGCCGGGTGGTTCGAGCCGATCTACACTGACAATGCCCAGGTTAGTCGTCAGACCGCCAAGGCGACACCAAGCCCGCGTCGATATCGAAGTGATCCAGCAGGCGGCCAATCGTGTGATCGATGATCTCTTCGAGGCTCTTCGGTCGATTGTAGAAGGCCGGTACGATGGGCGCGACAACGCCACCCATTTCGGCGATCTGCGTCATCGTCCGCAGGTGGCCGACGTGCAGCGGGGTTTCGCGTACACCCAGCACGAGCCGTCGTCGCTCCTTGAGCACTACATCGGCAGCGCGACTCATCAACGAAGTCGTGACGCCGGAGGCAATCTCGCTCATTGTCCTGATCGAACAGGGCAGAATAAGCATCCCGCGTGTCTTGAACGACCCCGAGGATACCGATGCACCGACGTCACCGATCGGATGCACCTTGGTGGCAAGCTGGCGTACTTGCTTCGGCGTCGTGTCGACCTCGTACGTCATCGTCAGCTCGGCCGACTTGCTTACGATCAGGTGGCTCTCAATGTTGAGACTTTTCAGAATTTCCAGTGTGCGGATTCCATAGACGACCCCCGAGGCTCCTGATATCCCGAGAATCAAAGGCAAGGAGACATTGGTATTCGCCATTTCTTTGGACCGTGTTAACGCCGAACTTCGACCTTGCGCATATCCAGCCGACTGATGGGACTCTTGTCAACCGTGGTTCATTTCGTAGACGATGGCCCGACTTTTCGACTGGCGACCGCCACGGACAGCTATGTAGAATTGCGCGCGGCGGTGTATCAAGTCCGCCACCGCCTGTCGACAATACGTGGCTGAGGAGCCGAGATGCAGGCACTTGTGATTGTCCACTTCACCGCTTATCGGGCAAGACTCGGCGGGTCTCAATGACCGATGCCGTTGAGCTAGGATTCTGGGACTTCTCGCTGGCAGTCTACGGCGGACCGGGGGTGGCCGACGCTTGCATCGCCCTTCAGGACGAGTTTGGCGTCGATGTAAACATCCTGCTCTATCTGTCTTTCCGCGCCGCCAACGGTGTGCGACTGTCGGCCGAAGATGTCGCGTTGCTCGATCAAAATGTCGTCGATTGGCGCAGCCAAATCGTAGGGCCGCTCCGCCACGTGCGAAGGCATCTGAAGCAGATGGTTGCTATGGACGTCTTCGATGGCGCCGGCGACCTTCGTGAACAGATCAAAACCGTCGAACTGGAATCCGAGAGATTGCAACAACAGGCGCTCGACCGACTTGGCTCAACACTTTCCGGTCAGGCCGACAACGTGGCAAATGCGCTCGAAACCAACTACCGGCACTATGGCGAGCACCTGGGCTGTGAATTGCCACCAGATGCGTTGCAGACGTTATCGCGACAAGTGATGAACCTGGCGCCGGCGGCCGCAAGACGCCGGTAAGTCTCTTCCCCATCCTCTACCACAACGCCGATATGGTTGAGCCCAAGCGGCTCTTCTTTCCGGTGTGGTGGCGACACGGCAACGGGATCGCGCCGTCCGAAAGGTCAATCCCGCCTTTCACCAGCGAATATTCGCACGTAAGCTGGGGGTTCTTGTTGGTCGTCCTAGCGCAGGAGATTGCAGCATGCCGAGTTCGACGGAAACCCAATTGGGAGAGGTTCCACTACCCGAAAAATTCAGCGATCCCGAATGGGAAACGCGGGTCAACTTGGCGGCCGCGTTTCGCGTCGCCTATCACTATGGCTGGAACAGGACGATCAACAATCACATCTCGGCGCGCATTCCAGGAGAGCCGGACCATTTCGTCATGAATCCCACAAATTTGGGTTGGAACGAGATGACGGCCTCGTGTCTGATAAAGGCTCATGTGGACGGCACCATCCTGACCGATACGGAACTCAGCCTGGCGCCCGCCGGTCAAAATTTCCATAGCGCCGTATTGGATGCAAAGCGCCATCTGCAGTGCGTGTTTCACATTCATCCCGCAGACGGTGTCGTGGTTTCGGCCCTCAAAGATGGGTTGATGTTTGCCGACCAAAGTGCCTGTGCCCTTTACGGTATGGTGGCGTATCACGACTTCGAAGGTATCGCGTCCGCGGCCGATGAAGGGCCACGGATCGTCAAGGATCTTGGCGACCATATGGTGCTGATCATGCGCAACCACGGATTGATGACCGTGGGCCGGACGATCGGTGAGGCTTTTGCCTACATGCAACGCCTCGTGATGGCCTGCGAAACCCAGGTCAAACTGCTGTCGACCGGCGCCGAAATCAATCAGGTGCCCGTCGAGATTCTTGAGCACACCAGGCAGCAAATGACCGCACGAACTGAAGGCCAGCCCTATGGCGAGCAGGCGTGGCCCGCTATCGTCCGGCTCGCCGACCGGCTCGACCCCGGCTACCGGGATTAGCGTCCGCTGCGATCCGATTCGAACGGAGGGGTGAAATGAGCTTGAAGAAAGCACGTGTCGAGGTAAACAACGCCGTCTTTTCGCTGCCCTACTATGTGGCACGCGATCAGGGATATTTCGCTGAGGAAGGTGTCGAGGTTGAGTTGGTGCCCGCCGGATCGGGCCGAGACCGTGACCAGGACGTCCCCAACAAGCCGATCGCCGATCATAAGTTGGTCGATTCTTACGGCTGGCACCGGGGTATCGAAGAGGGTGAATTCTCACTCTATCGGGCATGCGAGTGGGGGCAGATCAGGCGTACCCAGGACAGTGGCCAAGGAGCGCGGGTCATCAGCAGGCGCGCCGCGGTTACCACTCAAGCCATCATCGTCGCACCGGAATCGCCGTTCAATATCCCTGCGGACCTCAAAAACAAAACGGTGGCGGTCAATTTTCACGCCGGATCGCACTATGTAACTTTGGGCCTGTTGGGTGGATATTTGCAGAAAGACCAGATCAAAGCGGTCCATTATGGCGGACCGAAACAACGTTTCCAGGCCGTCTCCGACGGCACGGTTGACGCCGCGGCGGTCATGGAGCCATGGATTTCGGTCGCCGAAAAGAAAGGCTACAAGCTGATCGCCGAAACCTATTATGAGGGCGCCGAAGTCGCGACGCCGTCGCTCGATCCGGAGGCCTACGCGGCGATCGACCGGGCCATCAAACGGGCGGTGGCAACGCTGAACCAGGATCTTATGCCGTATCTGCATTATTTGTGTGCTGAGGTTCCAAAGGAAATCCTCGACTTGAACCCGGAAGATATTCATCGGCCGCGGCTCCGTTACATCGATCCGCGTGCCTATACAGAAGCGGAGTACACGCAAATCTTCGACTGGATGACCAGCTGGGACCTCCTTGATTCGGAAAGCGTCTACGACAAAATCGTGGAGTCAAAAATCCCCGCGTGAGAGGTGGGAGTTTCCCCCTACGTGGAAGGACGGCGCCAAGCACGGTGTTGATCTAGGTTTTCGCCGTTTGAATAGCGTGCCAAATATTCTGCGGCGTTGCCGGCATCTTGATGTCGGTGACGCCAAATTCTTTAAGCCCATCGATAAGCGCATTGATATAGACCGCAGGCGAAACCGTCGTGCCACCCTCGCCGCCCGCCTTTATACCCAACGGGTTTGTCGGAGAGAGGACCTCGTTGAGCTCGACGGCAAAAGATGGAACGTCATCGGCCCGCAGCAAACCGTAATCCATCAGCGAGCCTGAGAGGGGCTGGCCGGTCTTCGGATCCAACACGCAAACCTCGATCATGGCCTGACCCAAGCCCTGAACCACGGCACCATGGGTCTGTCCGTGCACGATCAATGGATTGATGGCCCGGCCGACATCGTCAATCGCAGCGTAGCGGACCAGATCGACGGCGCCGGTTTCCGGATCGATCTCAACTTCGCAGATGTGGCAGCCGTTGGGAAAAACCGGTGTCTGCATTTCGTTGTCGCGCACCACATTGAGACCACCTGCCAGTTCGTCCGGCATGTCGTCTCGTTCGGCCTCGCCAGCAAGGGTAAACAAATCAATGGATTGGCCCGTGCCGGTGACCGCGAAAACGCCGTCGGCGAATTGCACATCCGCGGCGGCTGCCTGCAAGACCTGAGCAGCAATTCGTTTGCCTTTTTTAATCAAGTCGTCCGCCGCCATTGTGATGACGGTCCCGGCCATGCGCATGGAGCGTCCGGAATGGGAGCCGCCGCCCACTTTCACGATGTCGGTGTCGCCGATAACAATCTGGACCTGATCGACGGCAATGCCCAACCAATCGGCAGCAACCTGGGCGAAGCTGGTCTCGTGCCCCTGTCCCGACGGCTGGGTGCCGATGACGACTTCTACGGTGCCTTCCGGTTTTACCGTGATCTTAGCTTGTTCCCAGGGGGTGCCGATCGAAGATTCCACAT
Source organism: Alphaproteobacteria bacterium (assembly GCA_027295145.1). GTDB lineage: Bacteria > Pseudomonadota > Alphaproteobacteria > JAPULJ01 > JAPULJ01 > JAPULJ01. The sequence goes on from JAPULJ010000479.1 coordinate 4,728, forward strand.
AGGCTGCAAAGCCGACACCAAGGCGTTTGCCCCTTTTTCTGGCATCCATTCTGCGTTCCGAGATGTTGTCCCAGCCGACCAGCCGCATTGCCTTGTCCATGTTGAGATGATATCGGCCGCTGTCATATTGCAGGCCGAGTGGGTTGGTATAGGGCATCTCTTGTTCTTCGATCAGATTGATCCGGCGGAGTTCAACTGCATCCATATTCAGTGCCACCGCCGCATGCTCAACCAGCCGTTCCACGGCAAAGGTCACCTCTACCCGGCCGGAGCTTCGATAGGCCTGGGTCGGCACCGTATTGGTAAATACAGAGCGGGAACGGACCGATGCATATGGTATGCGATAGGGCCCGGTGATCAGGGCAGAGCCTTTGCTGAGCGGTGAAAAGGAGACTGCCCGGGCGCCAGCGTTACTAATATTGTCGGCACGCATGGCCAGAAACCGACCGTCTTGATCGAGCGCAAGCTCGACCCGCGTATAAAGATCTCTACCCTGATAATCACTGAGAAAGGCATCGCTGCGCACACAGGTGTACTTGACGGACCGGCCGATTTTCTTCGACGCCCAGGCAACCAGTGCAAATTCCACATAGACCCGGTTGCGGGTGCCAAAATTTCCGCCCACATCGAAAGACAGGATGCGGACATTGTCCGCTTCGACGCCCAGAACCGCCGCGATTTCGCCTTTTTGGCGAACCGCGCCACCGCTCCCGGCATAAAGGGTGTAGCGGCCCGAATCTTGGTCGTAAGTCGCCAGCGCCGAGCGGGGCTCCAACGGAACGCCGGTTACACGGTCAATGTGGAAGCTTGCTTTCAACACATGGGCGGCGGTTTTGAATGCATTGTCCGTACCCGCAACATCCCCGAATGTCGCATCGATACAGACATTGTCGGGGACCTCGTCCCAAACCGCTTCATTCCCTGATTGGGTCGCCTGCCAGCCATCGCTATTATGCGGCAGCGTCGTGTATGTGACATCGACAGCCTCCGCTGCATCGAGCGCTTGTGCAGCGCTTTCCGCTATAACCACAGCCACTGCCTCACCGACATGTCTGGCTTTATCATCAGGCAGCAGCGTATGGGGCCCGATAAAAACGGCGCCGCCGCCGGCTGCGCTGAGTTTCAAATCGTGCCTCGAATTAGGCAACGGGCTATGGGGAATGGGACCGAGGCCGTCGGCCGCACAATCGGCGCCCGTAAACACGCCCAGGACGCCGGGCATTTTACGCGCGACGTCCGATAAAACACCGTCGATCGTGGCGTGAGGATGCGGCGAACGCACCATTGCGGCATAGGCCTGCCCAGGCAGAGTAAAATCGTCGCTGAAACGCCCCCGGCCGGTCAGCAGACGGACGTCTTCCTTGCGGCGGATCGGCTGCCCGATTGCTTTGTTCATGGGCGCAAACCTGGCTGCTACTTGATCACGTCCCGCACGGGCGTGTTGGGTTTGATGCCACTTCGGCGCATCTGTGCGGAACGTTTGCCGTTCTCGAGATAATCGCCCTTAACGGCGTTCTCGGCCAACTGATCCCATTCGTCGGTCCAGTCGCCCAGCGAGTAACCGTGCCAAGGCACTTCCGGATTGAGCGGCGCAAGACCCAGTCGCTCCCAGAGCGCCTTGGCATTCTCCATGAACTCTTTCTTTGGCAGGGCCAGAGGCGCGGTCGGCTGTTTCAGGGTCGCATCGACCAGCATAGTGCCGTCGCTGCTTTGCGAGCCGCCCTTGGGCCCATGGCCGCCGTCCCGATTGGGCAGAATGACAATGTCTTCCGTCGGATTGGCGCGATAGGCCAGCGACCAAAACACGGCGTCACCATTGTTGGGATCGATATCCTCGTTCAGGGCCATGACATATTTTCCGCAGTCGGCCCGCAAAGTGGCGGCACCATAGAGCGCCCGCCAAATTTCGGTGCGTTGCACGCCCGGTTCCATCACCAGAAATATCACCCGGCGAATGTTGGACAGCGGCTCGTGCATGACCACGTTCCGGACACCTTTGATACCCAGGGTATTTTGCAGATGCACCAGGAACATTTGCTCGTACGCGTCGCGTTTGATCGAACTCGACTCGCTGGGCGTCACCTGGGAGATGATGGATGCGAACATCGCATTCCGTTTCCGGGTGATCGCAGTGACGTCGAAGATCATGTTGAAATCTTCGAGGGCGATATGGCCGTGGGATTCGCCGAATGGCGCTTCGGGCTCCAAAAAGTCCGTATCGATCAGACCTTCGATGATGATCTCGGAATCCGCAGGCACCAGCAGATCAACGGTGCGGCATTTGACGACGCGGATCGGCTCACCGGCGAGGCCGCCGGCGACGCCCAACTCATCGACGTCGCTCGGCACCTTTTGCGGGCCGGTGTAGGCGACAACCGGCGGGCAACCCAAAATCACGGCGCAGGGCATCTTTTCACCGCGCGTTTGATATTTAAGCCAGTGGGGATAGCCGCCGGCGCCACCCGCGCGGGTCGCCATGCGGACGACAAGCCGGTTTGGCGCTTTTAATCCACCCCGGTAGGTGCCCATATTTTGCACGCCGGTCTCGGGATCCTTGGTGACAAAGTTTCCCGCTGTCAGGTAAGGCGCACTGTCAAAGCCGGGGGTCGAAATCGGAACCGGAAGAGCGTCCAGCCCATTGCCGTCGCCGATCAAATCGTCCCCTTCCAGGACGACTTCCTGGCACATTGCGCTTTCGACCTGGACCGGCTCGACCGGATTGCTCATGGCGCGCCGCCAAATGTCGCCCACCTGGTCCGCTTCAACACGCAGTCCCAGGCGATAAATCTCCCGGCTGCCGGCCAGGGCGCCAACCACCACCGGCATGTCGAACTTTCGCCCTTTGGCATCGACAACGTTGGTGAAGACGAAGGCCTTGTGGTCGCCTTCCGGCACGCCACCCCGGTACTGCCAGCGAACTAACGGATGCAGCTCCGTGTCTTTGTTGACCTCTTGATCGATCCGCTGCACGAGACCGGCAGTTTCCAAACGAGCCAAATGCTCCTGAAAGTCGTCGTAGCCGCGTTCGGTGTTAGTTTTCGCATCCATGGGCGGTAAAATTTAGCTCATCACCCCTTGGCGACCAACCCCGCAACCTGTCGCAGCAAAATTCGAACGCGATCAACTAATACCAAGTCTCAGAGATCCAGAGTGTTGAGGGCGAACACGTTCTCAATAGCCGCCCAGATGTCGGGAATACCGAACTCCCTAATTTGGGTCTCCAACGGCTTGACTGCCACAGCGGCCAAGGCTGTCGTCGGCGGGTTCATATTCCGCTCAAATGTAGTTCCGATCGCAATATCCTAATCCCGAAATTACCCGCGTTAAAGTCGGCCGTGGATTCCGCGGCAGGCTTGTTACGCCAGCTTGCCTTCGATAACCTCGCGCGATGGAAAGCGATATGATTGGAATGGCGGTAAAAGCCGCCATAATTATTTCTGATCCGTCTCGTTTGGGTTTCCTGGCCCTGGGCGTCATGCTCGGACTGGTGATCGGTGTGATCCCAGGTCTTGGCGGGCTTGTCGGTCTATCCCTTTTGCTGCCCTTTACCTTCAGCATGGATCCGTTCGCGGCGCTGGCACTGATGCTCGGACTGGCGTCCGTCACGGTTACCTCCGATACCATACCGGCTGTGTTATTCGGCGTACCGGGCACGGTCGGCTCGGCGGCGACCATCTTGGATGGTCATCCGCTTGCCAAGCAAGGTCAGGCGGGTCGCGCGTTCGGCGCGGCCTTCTCTGCATCGGTAATGGGAGGGCTGATCGGCGCTGCGATTCTTGCCGTGAGTGTCCCGATTCTCAGGCCAGTTATGCTGTTCATCGGTACGCCGGAGCTGTTGGCGATCTGCATACTGGGATTGTCATTGGTGGCGACATTGAGTGGCGGCAGCCCGATGAAAGGTCTCGCTGCTGCTTGTATCGGGCTGCTGGTCGCCACCATCGGCGAAGAGCCGCAGTCGGGTGAAGAGCGGTGGGTCTTTGATACCCTATACCTCATCGAGGGATTACCGATTGTGCCCGTCGCTCTCGGTATCTTCGCACTGCCGGAATTGGCTGACATGGCGATTTCCCGCACACCGATCGCCCAAAATTCGAGTAAGGGCGGGAGCGGTGGCCAGCTGGAAGGCGTAAAAGATGTCCTCAAGAATTGGTTCCTCGTCCTTCGTTGTTCAGCCATCGGGTCGACGCTTGGCGCCATCCCTGGCATTGGCGCCTCGGTAATCGATTGGATTGCCTACGGTCACGCCGCCCGAACGGAAAAGGGGGCTCAGGAGACTTTCGGTAAGGGCGATATCCGGGGCGTCATTGCCTCTGAAAGCGCCAACAACGCCAAAGAGGGCGGTGCGCTGATACCAACAATCGCGTTTGGCGTGCCTGGTTCCGCCTCCATGACCCTTTTGTTAGGCGCCTTCCTAATCCACGGAATTACCCCCGGCCCCAAAATGCTCACCGAGCAACTGGACGTGACCTACGTCATGGTGTGGAGCGTTGCGATCGCCAATATTCTCGGCGCCGGACTGTGTTTTGCCTTCGCTAACCAGCTTGCCAAAGTCGCCTTGATCCGCAGCGGCATATTGGTCCCGGTCGTGCTGGCCATTACCTTCGTCGGTGCCTTCCAAGGGTCGCGCAGTTGGGGTGATCTGTACATCCTCCTGGCCTTCGGCGTGCTGGGCTGGATCATGAAGCAGAAGGGTTGGCCACGGCCGCCTTTGATTTTGGGATTTGTCCTGGGCGGTTTGGTCGAAAACTACATGTTTATCTCCGTCGGCCGGTACGGCATCGATTGGCTGGGCCGGCCGGTCGTCTTGGTGATTTTGGCACTGACGCTGCTGGGGATCTTCCGGCCGCTCCTCAAGAAATATGCTGCCAAGCGCCGTGCCGCTGGGAGCGAGGCACGGGCACGTCCGACGCTCGGCCTGAACCGGGCAAACCTAAACTCCGATGCGCTGTTTGGCGGTCTGGTCCTATTGCTTTTTGCCGCCAGCATATACTTTTCCCAAAGCTGGGATTTCGGCGCCAAATTGGTGCCCTGGACGGTCGGAATTGCCGGTCTGATATTCGTTGGCAGTTTTTTATTTCTACGACTGTTTGTGATTTCCCCGGCTGGCGGTGCGACGCCCGATGCGGCCGGCTTGACACTTGACCTTTCCACCGATTACGGCGGTTTATCGAGCGCCGAAATTCTGCAGCGTGCAGCTCTCTATTTTGGTTGGTGCTTCGTCTATCTTGGGATGGCGTTGATCGTCGGACTGTTGCCAGCGCTTTTCCTGTTCCTCGCCGGCTATTTGCGGATTACGAGTCGTGAGACCTGGGTCAAAACTTTGACGATTTCTGCCTCGGTTTGGGTATTTAGCTACGTGTTGTTCCACGTGTTCCTATTGGTGCCTTGGCCGGAAACGGTTATCGGCCACCTGTTTCCCGGCTTGCGTAGCATCCGACCGCTGGCCTTGTTTTAATCGGTATTTTTGGCATCTAAAAGAAAGGGCGGGTGGAATATCCACCCGCCCAACTCATGTCCTCTATTCCGTTTTGTTATTTCTTTTTCGGCTTGGTGCAATTGACCGTGCACTTCTCGGCTTTGGTCGACTGTGACGCTATCGCAAGGTCGATCACTTCTTGAGGGGTATTCTGCGCCGCATCAACCAGCGCTTGGATTTCTGCACCCGCGGTCGGATTAACCAATGCGCGACGCTTTTTGGCATCCGCCAGGAAGTCGGGGTCCTTCATGACCTTAACGAAAGCCTGACGCAGGGCAGCAACCCGGTCCTTATCCGTATCCGGCGCCGCAACCATGGAACGGCCGATGGCGGAACCAGTCGATAAGAACTCCAGGGCCTTCTTGGCTTTCGGATCATTGGTGAGCTCCTGCATCAACGGCACGTCGGGTAGTTCCGTCTCGCGCACGAGTCCGATTTGTACGATGGGTTTGATCTCACCGCTCTTGATCAAATCTGCCTCCCGGATGCGCCAGCTAGCCCACGCACTTGATTGTCCGTGAACTTCGCCCCGCTTCAATGCCAAGCCCATCGGTGCTGAGCCCTTGTAGCCGCAGATCAGCTTCCATTTGAAGCCGAGAAGATGCTTCATAGCCGCCGGCATGATGAAACTCTGCGAGCCGCGACCCGAGCACGCCAGGGGAATTTCTATCTCGCGCAAAGCTTCGACGGTCGTTGCCTTGGCGTCCTTGCGTACCATCACGACCGGATTTACGGGGACGATGCTACCAATGGAAATGAGCTTGGTGGGATCATGCTTGGCGCGTTTCGGCTGCAGGATCGGTGAGATGGCATAGGCGTCCGGCGGGAAAAGCAGCATGGTGCCGTCCTTCGGGGCCGTACGATAGAAAAAATTGGTACCCTTGGAGCCACCGCCGCCGCCCATGTTCTGGACGATAATATTCGGATTTCCGGGAATGTATTGCGACATATGAGCCTGCACCAGACGGGCATAGGCATCATAAGAACCACCCGGAGGATAAGGCACCAGGAATGTAATGGTCCTGCCTTTGAACAGGCCGGCGTCCGACTGCGCAAAAGCCGCTGGTGTAATGGCCAGCAAACTGCCAACTGCGACCGCCCCGATCAACGCTCTATTGAACAACCTTGTCATCTAAAGCCTCCCTGACGTTCATCATTGTTTGTTTCACCAGCATCGATGCTAGACCATTATTGCTTGGGCGACAATTATCCGATACCTAAAAGCATTCAGCCAAGCGCCGACAAAACCGATTGCGGCGGCGATTGAACCGGGGTCATAACGATGAAAAACAGCGTGACGTACGGGAATATGAAATACCCCGAACTACCGGTAAATCTTTCGTCAAATGAACAGGTCGCGGCCTACGGCTCGGACGTAATGGCGGATTTACTATCCGACATGGGCTTCAAGCACGTATTTGTCCTACCCGGGTCGAGTTTCCGGGGCCTCCACGATTCGCTTGTTAACCATCACCGAAATCAAAATCCGGAACTCATCATGGGGGCGCACGAAGCGGTCGTTCTGGCCATGGCGCATGGCTACGCCAAGGCTTCAGGGCGCACCGCACTCGCCGTCGTCCACGATCTTGTCGGCCTCATGTGCGGAACCATTAGCATCTACGACATTTGGTGCGACCGGGTACCGGTAATGGTGCTTGGTGGAAGCGGCCCCCACGACCCCGCGCAACGCCGCTATATCGATTGGGTCCATACCGCCAGCATGCAAAGCGATCTGGTTAAACCCTTCACCAAATGGACGGACGAGCCGTTGACCTTACAGTCGACGGTCGATTCCGTCCTGCGGGCGAACAAAATTTCCGCATCGTCTCCCGCCGGGCCCACCTATGTCTGTATCGATCTCGGCGTTCAAGAAGGCGGAATACCCGACGATCTGAAAATACCCGACGCGCGCTTGCCCCGGTTCCAACCCGCCGCGGCGGTGGTGCCAAATCCGGATCGGTTGAGAGACGCCGTCGACAAGCTAGCTCGGGCGGAGCTGCCCCTCATCGTCGGCGGACGCCTGGGCCGGGAAACACGATCCCGGGCTCCCTTGATCGAGCTCGCTGAACTTACGGGCGCCGGCTGTCTGGATGATCGCCACATCGTCGCCTTTCCCACTGCACACCCACAAAATTTGAACGGCGACCGCGAGATCCAGCACGAAGCGGACGTGGTCCTGGCCATCGATTGCGTCGACGCAACCCAGGCCTATGACGGGCACGACGGCGCGGTGCGAGGGCGCGACGGCCAATGTGTCATCGAAATGTCGATGGAAAACCTGCAAACCACCACCTGGTCAAAT
>JAPULJ010000048.1 GCA_027295145.1 Alphaproteobacteria bacterium
ACGGGCGCTATCTCAAGAAGCTGAACCAGCAGGAGAATGCGCTCGAAGGTCTCGACCGCGACACCGCCGCAGCCCAGGCCAACGCCGACGCCGCCCAGGACGCACTGACCGATTACATCGCCGGGCTGAAGCTGTAGGGCGCGAGAGCGCAGGCCAGTGCGGCCGCGGTGGCGCAATATAGGAAGCATGGATTTTCGGTTCCATAGCCGTTAGTCTTCCGCTCGAAGGAGAATATCCTTGGAACGCAGGCTGGCTGCCATATTAGCCGCCGACGTGGTCGGCTACTCGAGCCTTATGGGCAAGGACGAGGCGGGAACGCTCGAGCGTTTGAAGCGCCTTCGTGGAGAACTGGTGCAGCCGAATATCACGGCGCACAAGGGGCGCATCGTGAAGCTCATGGGCGACGGGCTGCTGGCCGAGTTTCCCAGCGTCGTCGAGGCGGTCCGCTGCGCCGTCGACGTTCAACGGGGGATGACCGAGCGGGAGCCCGAACTCACCGACGAGCGCCGCATCCGGCTTCGTATCGGCGTCAATCTGGGAGACATTATTGTCGAGGGCACCGACATCTACGGTGACGGCGTCAACGTGGCCGCGCGGTTGGAAGCTCTCGCCGATCCCGGCTCCATCTGCATTTCCGGCACCGTTTTCGATCACGTCAATGCCAAAGTCGATCTGGAATTCGTGGATCTGGGGGAGCGGCAGATCAAAAACATCGAGCAGCCGGTCCAGGTCTATGGGATTGCGCTGGACAATGGGAAAACCGACAACACGCTCGTTGGACGCGCTGCCGTCCTCGAGTTGCCCGACAAGCCATCCATCGCTGTCCTCCCCTTCGACAACATGTCCGGCGATCCCGAGCAGGAGTATTTTGTTGACGGCATTACAGAGGACATCATCACCGAACTTGCCCGATTCCGCTCGCTGTTCGTGATCGCGCGAAACTCCTCTTTTTCCTACAAAGGGAAATCGCCCAATATTCAGGACGTGGGTCGCGAACTTGGCGTCCAATATGTGGTCGAAGGCAGCGTCCGCAAGGTCGCGAATCGGGTGCGCATTACAGCGCAACTCGTTGAGGCGGCATCCGGAAACCACGTGTGGGCCGAGCGTTACGATCGTGAACTCGATGATATCTTCGCCGTACAAGATGAGGTGGTGCGCGAAATCGCGACCGCGGTGCCGGGTCAACTGGACGTCGATGCACTAGCCAAAGTCCGACGCCGCTCGGACCAGGACCTGACAGCCTACGAGTATGTCTTGCGCGGCGCGGACCTGCAGTATCGTGAATGGGGTTCGGTCGAGGCGGTCCCGTTATTCGAACAGGCGATCGAGGCCGATCCAAATTGTGCCCGCGCCTACGCGCATCTTGCCAACTGGCATGCCTATAGCATTACCGCTCACTGCGCACCGGCGGAGGAGGCACGCCGGTTGACGAGAAGTATGGCTGAAAAGGCGCAGCACATCGAACCGAATGACCCGGTGATCCTGTCGATCCTCGCTGAAGCTTATTTGATGATTGGCGATCTGGAGCCTGCGCGCAAGTGCATCGACAGGGCGGTCAAGATCAATCCCAATCATTATATGGTCATGATCTTTGCCGCGGATGTATTCGCCTGGCTCGGCGACATCGACGAGGCGCTGCGATGGCGCGATCTATATTTGCGCCACGACCCTCAATCGAACGCATCGACGATTGAGGTGGATTTCGAGGTTTATTACATGGCGGAGCGTTACGACGACGCGATCGACGTCATCGCCGGGTGGCAAAACCCGCTGATTCATTTGATCGCTAATTTCGCCGCGGCCTACGCACAGGCCGGCCGGCTGGACCAGGCCGCGGCGTTGCGAATGCAATTCGAGAAAATATGTCCCGCTGACTATTCTATCGAAAATCATGTCTCCGAACAGTTGAAGATGTGCGCGCTTCAAAAGCATCGGGATATCTGGCTCGAAGGATTTCGAAAGGCCGGGTTCGAAGTCTGACGGTCGCTTCGAACCCTAGCTGTCATCTATCATCGTTTAAGGCCTAGTATAGGTCACCCGCGGTTCGTTATGCGTCGATAGCCGCACTCGTGAAGGGCACGTAATGCCAATCGAAACGGAAATCACCGATAGGCTTGGCGTTCGGTACCCAATCCTGCTTGCGCCAATGGATTTGGTTGCCGGTGCGCGTTTGACGGCGGCCGTTGGTCTCGCTGGCGGCTTTGGTATCCTCGGTGGAGGTTATGGGGATCGATCATGGTTGGAGCGCGAGCTAAAATTACTTACCGAGCTCCTCGCCGGCACGCGATCGCCATTCGGCGTGGGCTTTATCACTTGGAGTCTTGCTAAGAGACCGCAACTCTTGGATGTCGCTCTCGAGGCCGGTCCGCAAGCGATCATGCTGTCATTCGGGGACCCGAAACCATTTGCGGGGCGAATTAAGAGCGCCGGCGCCCAGCTCATATGCCAAGTTCAAAACGAAGATACGGCAAACGAAGCGCTGGAAGCCGGCGCGGATGTCTTGGTGGCGCAGGGTACCGAGGCCGGTGGGCATGGAGGATCGCGTACCACACTGGATATTGTGTGCGCCGTTGTGGATCTTGC
>JAPULJ010000480.1 GCA_027295145.1 Alphaproteobacteria bacterium
CTGGCCGACGAGATAGATATGTCCGTTCCGGCGGATTGCATAGCCGCCAATGATGTAGCTGCGTCCCACCTCGGGGTCGATGGCATCGGGATATTCGATGAACAACGTGACGAGGGGTAACGGCAGGCCGTCCGTGGCGACGTCCAGCTAAGGATTGAGCGGCAGGATATGCAGCCATGAGACCGACACCCTGGCGGGACGGTAGGACTGGCGGAAGCAGAGGTAGAAACCGCTGTAGCGATCGAACACCCGGTTGAGATCGTCTTCGGTGATCGGCAATTCCATACGCACGAGGTCGATGCGGCCCAATCGCCCGATGAATTGGCTGCGCCCTCGCGGGCGCGCTTCCTTGCCATTCGTGAAAAAATCGTTGGGCAGCAGCTCCTCGCGTCCGGCGATGAATTTGTAGAGCTTTCCGAGGAAGGCGTTGTCCGGCCGGATGCTCTTGCGGTAGGCGAAGTTGCGCACCGTATGCTCGGCCGCGTCGCAGCCCAGTGCGATGTCCTTCAGTTTGACGCCTCGCTGGCCGCGAAGCCAGCCGATCGCCTCGCGTAGGCGCTCAACCTCTTCGCCACTCAGCATCGAACCAACATCGCGGTCCGGGCGAGAGTAATCGACCTCATTCATGGCGTCGTGCCCTCCCTCCGTTCGGCGGAATGGCAACCCCGTCCGCCTAAATCTCGCCAGGCGGGTACCATGCCGGCCACATTTACTCTTTCATGACGGCGCCGGGTAGGATCATACACAAATTTACACTCAAAAGTCCGCCATGTAATCCCGCATCAAAACAAGTTCGATAACGTGATTGCATTGCCTTCGCCACCAGGCGCAGCGTTGTACCAGTGTTCGGAAATGAATGCGCGTTCCGGCGTTTCCCGGGAGCGCGACGATAAGCAAACAGAGAACACGGGAGATTCGCATGACGGCAACAAATGATGACGAAGGTAGTCCGGTCCCTCCGACCTACTTTCCCGCCGACACAGCGACGGTCGCCACCCGCGGCGACGACGATCTCGCGCCCCAAGATGTCCAGTTCGACGCATCGTCCCAGGACAGCCAGCCTTGTGCATCCACCCTATCCAAGGCGACGTCGAGAGGCATATTCGCATCCATCGGTAATTTACGGGAGATCATGGGCTGTTGCATCGATGGCAAGCCGCTCGACGGCGACCTCGCGGACTGGTTGGGCGAGGCGATCGACGGGTATCTCACGCGGCAGTTTCGCACCCTCGAGGAAGCCCTCGGCCTGATCTTCCCCCGTGGCGGCATCCCCTGGTGGCGCGAGGAGGCGATTCGCAAGCGCAACGCGGCCTTGCTCTATCTCGCCGAGACTTTCCTCGGTGAGCTTGCTCTCGGCATGCAGGCCCATGAGATCTGGTCCACGGCCAAGCGATATGCCGCGTCGGCCTGGCGCTTCGACCGGGACAACGACGATATGCCGGCTCACTACGCGGGCACGCCCAAGGAGTGTCTGTGGCGGGCCTTCAAGTCGCGCGCCCCCATGCCCATCGGCGAGCGCCAGCTGCGAAACATCCTCGCCCATTGATCGCGGCGCACAGACGCCATCGAACGACTGTACCGAAAGCAGAGGCAGCGTATCGCGATGCTTCGGAACACAGCTCCCGCGCCCGCGCGGTTAGCCAACGCGATTATTTGCCGCATGAGTATCGGGGACAGCCATGAAGCGCCTCTGGCACGCTTTCCGTTCGGCAGTCGCGATACCGGTCACAGATCGCCATTTGAGAAACATTGTGGGGTGGTAGTCGCAGCCGAACGCCCGCCCGGAATGTCTGAAGGCGATGGTATGGAAATCCAATGCCTTTGGATTTCCATGGCAAGCAAGAACCCTGTGACAATGTCAGACGAGCACAAAAGTGACGACCTCGAACGACTGGCCGAGAGGAGGGCATCGTGCGCGCATCGGCGCGCCGAGGGAGGGCGCTCATGAATGCGACGAAACAATGGATCATTGCTAGCCGGCTACCGGTAGCGCGCACGGTGGATGGCCCGAACAGTCAGAGAGTTGGAAAGTGTCTCCCAAACTCTCCGACACCGTCATCGTTAATCGATGTCCATCTGGAGAATATCTGCTGATATCTTTTTCGGCGCTGGGACTCGGCTATCTGGGAAATTCCGGCTCACTGGAGCGAAAGAATGAAGACTAAGAGGGTGATCATCGTCGGTGGCGGCCTGGCCGGGCTTGCCTGTGCGATTGAATTGATTGATCACGGACTCGACGTGACGGTCCTGGAAAGCAGCCCGATCCTTGGCGGCAAGGCGGCGTCTTGGCATGACGAGGACGGCGATATTGTCGATCTCGGCCTCCACGTGGTGACGCCGCTTTATGAACATCTCTTGGAATTGCTGCGCAAGGTCGGCGCACACGAAAATATCGTATGGAGGGATGGCAACTATTACCTTGCTCTCCGGGGTGGCAAAGTCGACTCCATTCGAATCGCGTCCTTGCCCGCACCGATGCATTTCCTGGCCGGCCTGCTGCGTTACCGGAAGCTGAGCCTGCTCGACCGATTGTCCGGCTTGCCCGCTTTCGCGGAAATCCTGTTGTCGACTGACCGGCACCGCCGGAAGTTCGACCTCTGGACGTTCCGAGACTGGGCACGCAGCCGCGGCGCGACGGAGAACTTGGTCGCGCATTTGTTCGACCCTATGGTCGAAGGTTTGATGTTTCTAGACTGCCACCATGTGTCGACGACCAATGTGATGTTTGACCTCCATTACATGTTGCTGAACAAGGAGTCTTCGCGCTTGGGCTTTATCGACGGTGGCTTGAACGAAAAGATGATCGCTCCCATTGCTGGCCACATCACCGCCAGCGGTGGCGTGATTCTCACCGAGCAGAATGTTTCGCGCTTTCGGTTCGGCCGAAACCGCATCGAAGCTCTCGAGCTCGCCACTGGCGAGGTCTTGTCAGCTGACGCCTATGTGGCCGCAGTCCCGGTTCATCGAATTCAGGAGATGCTGCCCGACGATGCCTTTGACGATCCATATTTTGCCAACCTCTGCCGGTTTGAGCCCGCGCCCGTTATCGGTGTTCAACTTTGGTTCGACCGGAAGGTGACGGACATCTCGGACCTGATACTGACACCCAAATGCATTTTCAACGCCTATGCCGACGTATCCAACATTATATCGGAGTATCGCTCGCGCTCTGGCTCGATTGTTCATTTCGTTCTGGCGCCCGCCGGCCATCTGCTCGCATTGTCAGACCGTCGCATCGTGCGCTTGGTTCATGAGGACTTCGGCGATGTGTTTCCCGTCGCCAGAGACGCGCGGGTCGTAAAATCGACGGTCGTAAGGACGCCTAAGGCGTTCTATCGACAATATCCGGGTATGGAGCAATATCGGCCTCCGCAGCGAACGCCGCTCGACAATCTCTTTCTAGCCGGGGACTTCACACGCAACAAATATCCACCGTGCATGGAAGGGGCGGTGAAGTCAGGCCAGCTGGCAGCGGAATGCTTGCTAAAGGCGGTCCAAACGGGCTCAGACGTTCCGACGGACCAATGAAATCTCGGCAAATTTGAACTGTTCATCAAGACAATGCACCGGCGTCGATACGAGCCGTTTTCTCAATAATTGTGGTCTAATTCCAAATCTCGGTCGTGACGACCATCGTTGGAACGTACTTCGTAACTAAAGGGTTTGGTTGGGTGCCTAGGCGGCCTCGGAAATCCTGTTCGGCTTCTCCACTCATGTTGTCGAAGGGGAGCACGGCAATCGAGAGCTCATGGACTTGGGGATGCTCTACTACCGACAGCGGCTGGTTCGACTGCCACAGCCAGAACACTAGACCGGAAACCACGGCAATGACGGCGGTAGCCGTTGCTTTACGTCGCCATCAGACATCGGTCGCCTCTCCCCCCCCAAATGCCGCCATCGATCTTATGCGCGCCTAAAGGTACGCACCTGCCGAGTGATGCTCAATCTAGTTTTTCACCGTAGAAGTGTGGGGCCGGCGGCTATCGCTCAAATGTCATAGGCGATGGTTGACCACTCTTTTTGCCATGGACGGCTCGCTCCACCGGTATCGATATGTGCTGAAATGCGGTGCCATTTAACGAGCCGCGAATGTCTGTTCCTGGCTAGAAACGTGCCTATGACGGCGCCAGATACTAGGTCCGATGTTAGCCCGGTTCCGGGCGTGGAGGTCGAATCGACTATTTTCGGGGCCGGGCCCAGATCACGTCATCGCTTCAAGAGAATTCCTGAGCTTGCGCGGACACGAGAGTGGTTCAGAAACATGCCATGTGCACGCCGCGAACAGCTCACGTAATGTGATTTTCGATCGGATTTCGCATCCGTAGCCTCGCCGCC
>JAPULJ010000481.1 GCA_027295145.1 Alphaproteobacteria bacterium
GCGGGCGAGGCGGCGGGCGATCTCGGTTTTGCCACAGCCTGTCGGCCCGATCATCAGGATATTCTTGGGCAGGACCTCTTCGCGCAACTCCTCGGGCAGTTGCTGGCGGCGCCAGCGGTTACGTAGGGCGATGGCGACCGCGCGCTTGGCGTCGTCCTGGCCGACGATGAAGCGGTCGAGCTCGGAGACGATCTCGCGCGGAGTGAAGGCGGCGGCGGCAAACGGGCTCATATCGCCTCGATGGTGACGTTGTCGTTTGTGTAGATGCAGATATCGCCGGCGATCGCCAGCGCCTCGCGGGCAACCTGCTCGGCGTCGAGCTTGGTCCTGGCCATTAGCGCTCTTGCGGCGGCCAGCGCGTAGGGTCCGCCCGAGCCAATGCCGATCAGCCCGTCGTCGGGTTCGAGAACATCGCCGGTGCCTGAAAGGATCAACGAGGTAGTGGCGTCGGCCACCGCCATCATCGCCTCGAGGCGGCGCAGGTAGCGATCGGTGCGCCAGTCCTTAGCCAACTCAACGCAGGCCCGGGCGAGCTGGCCCGGATGGGCATCGAGCTTGGCTTCGAGGCGCTCGAACAAGGTGAGCGCGTCGGCCGTCGCCCCGGCGAAGCCGGCAATCACCTTGCCGTCGCCGAGCCGGCGCACTTTTTTGGCGTTGGCCTTCATAATGGTCTGCCCGAAACTGACCTGGCCGTCGCCGGCGACCACTACCTTGTTGCCCCGGCGCACTGACAGGATCGTCGTGCCGTGCATCGTCGTAATATTTGATTTGCTCATCGCATCCGGGATATGGCGGCGGGACGACGAGGATTCAACGGGGCCGCGTCGCACCCCGGTGCTGGCGAGCAATCGCTATTCCTGCTACAAAGCCGCCGCCTTCTTTGGAGCAGAACCCATGAACAAACCCCCGGCGGTCAAGCGCAAGTCGGCAGTGGCGCAAATTGCGCCGATCCGGTCGGCCGAAGTCGAGCGCAGTACCAAGGAAACCAGCATCGCGGTTCGGGTGAACCTTGACGGCACGGGCGATTATGACGTTTCGACCGGCATCGGCTTCCTCGACCACATGCTCGAACAATTGGCGCGGCACAGCCTGATCGATTTGCGGGTCCGGGCGAGCGGCGATCTCCACATTGATGGCCATCACACGACGGAGGATACCGGGATCGCCCTCGGCGAAGCGGTCTCCAAGGCGCTCGGTGATCGCACGGGCATCCGGCGCTACGGCGCCGCCGTCATCCCCATGGACGAGACCCTGACCCGGGTGACGCTCGACGCCTCGAACCGGCCCTATCTGATCTGGAAGGTCGCCTTCACGCGGGCCAAGCTCGGCGAGATGGATACCGAATTGTTCAAGGAATGGTTCGGCGCCTTCGCCCAGGCCGCCGGGATCACCCTGCATGTCGAGAATGTGTACGGCGAGAACAACCACCACATTATCGAGTCGTGTTTCAAAGGTCTGGCGCGGGCGCTTCGTCAGGCGGTCGAGATCGATCCGCGCAAGGCCGACGCAGTACCCTCGACCAAGGGCGTTCTCGGCGGCTCGCTCTAAAGACTTTGTTCGCGACTCTGGCGGCTTGTTCGGCAGGGGCGGGGCGGCCATGTGGTAGGGAGCGGGGAGCAGGACCGAGCTCATTCACGAGCCAACTCGAAGACGGACCGGCGGACAGCGTTCAATGAATGTTGCGATAATCGATTACGGGTCGGGAAACCTGCGCTCGGCGGCCAAGGCGTTCGAACGCGCCGGCGCCGAGATTAGCGATGCCGAGATCGGTGGAGCAAGTGAAGTTCGGGTCACGGACCGGGCCGAAGATCTCGATTGGGCAAGCCATATCGTCCTTCCCGGGGTCGGCGCTTTCGCCGACTGCAAGGCGGGACTGGCGGCAGTTCCCGGTATGATCGAGGCGTTGAACCGCAACGCGATCGCGGCCGGCAAGCCGTTCCTCGGCATCTGCGTCGGCATGCAACTGATGGCCGAGCGGGGCCTCGAACACGGCGTTCACGAAGGTCTCGGATGGATCGCCGGCGAGGTGCGGGCGCTGGAACCCGATGACCCGGCGCTCAAGATCCCCCATATGGGCTGGAACGATCTAAAGATTACAGACAACGGGCATTCCCTGACCGGCGGACTGGCCCTGACCGGCGGGCTGGCCAGCGGAACAGACGTCTATTTCGATCACGGCTATCATCTGGTCTGCGATGATCCTTTAGACTTGATCGCAAGCGTTGATTATGGCGGCGTGGTGACCGCCATAGTCGGCCGCGGCAATCTGCTCGGCACCCAGTTTCACCCAGAGAAGAGCCAAGGTGCGGGGCTTGCGCTTATCGCCAATTTCCTAAGATGGCGGACGTTGCCGGTATGACCGAACGCATCGAAATCCTGGTCCGATTCAAGGGTAACGACCTCGACGATCTGTGCGACGCCACCGAGGCGGCAATCGAGGCCGGCGGTGGTTTCGGCTGGCTCGCGCCGCCCGAGCGCACGGTGCTCGAATCCTACTGGAAGGGCGCGCTTCTGGTGCCCCTGCTGCGGGTCTTCGTGGCCCGCCTCGATGGCGTGATTTGCGGCTCAGCGCAGCTCTTGCGCCCGGCCGGCAACAACGAGGCCCAGGCCTTCTCGGCCCAACTCCAGCATGCTTTTGTCGCTCCCTGGGCGCGCGGCCACGGGCTTGCCCGTGCCTTGACCCTGGCGGTCGAGGAGGAGGCGCGGCGCGAGAGCTTTACTGTGCTCCTCCTCGATGTGCGCGAGACCCAGGAAGCAGCGATCAAGCTCTACGAATCGCTCGGCTTCACCCGCTGGGGTACCAATCCCTTCTACGCGCGCGCCGATGGCCATTACCTCGCTGGCTACCACTATCTCAAGCCAATTGACGCTGGGGTGACTACCGGCGCTGTCACGGCGTCGGCCAAAAAAAAGATCGCGGTTAAGGCACCAGCCAGAACTGAGAAAATGCTCCCCAAGAACCCACCAAAAAGGGCCAAAAACAAGGTGAATCCTTGATCCTGTTCCCGGCAATCGATTTGAAGGACGGAAAATGCGTGCGCCTCGAACGCGGTGCAATGGACCGGGCGACGGTTTTCAACGACAATCCAGCGGATCAGGCACGCGCCTTCGAAGCCGCCGGATTCCGTTGGCTCCACCTGGTCGATTTGAACGGCGCCATCGAGGGCCACCCGGTGAATGCCGACGCAGTCGTAGCAGTGCTCGGCGCTAGCCAACTACCGGTCCAGCTCGGCGGCGGCATCCGCGATATGAGAAGCATCGAGATGTGGCTCGATCGTGGTATCGCCCGGGTCATCCTTGGTACCGTGGCGCTGAGCGATCCCGGCCTCGTGCGCGAAGCCTGCGCGCGCTTTCCTGGCCGTATCGTCGTCGGCATCGATGCCCGCGGCGGCCATGTTGCGACGGAGGGCTGGGTCAAGACCTCGGAGCGGCGCGCGGTCGATCTGGCGATTGCCTTCGAGGAGATGGCGTCCGACGGCGTTGGGCCGGCCGCCATCATCTACACCGATATCGACCGCGACGGGGTGCTGACGGGGGTCAATATCGAGGCTACCGTCGCGCTTGCCAAAGCGGTATCGATCCCGGTGATCGCCTCAGGCGGGGTTGCCTCGCTCGATGATCTAAGGGCGCTCAAAGGCGCCGATGCGCCAATCGCCGGAGTGGTCTGCGGCCGCGCGCTCTACGATGGACGGATAGAGCCCGAGGCGGCGCTCAAGCTGCTCGACGAAGCCGCCTGAGGCCAGGAAACGGCTGGTGTTGAAAACCCGCGTCATTCCCTGCCTCGATGTCAAGGACGGCCGCGTCGTTAAGGGAGTAAATTTCGTCGATCTGGTCGATGCCGGCGATCCGGTCGAGCAGGCGCGGCTTTACGACGTCGAGGGTGCGGACGAGCTCTGCTTCCTCGATATCACCGCCAGCCACGAGAACCGGGAAACAATTTTCGACGTAGTGCGCGGCACCGCCGAGCAGTGCTTTATGCCGCTCACCGTTGGCGGCGGGGTGCGCGCGGTGGAGGATATCCGCAAGCTCCTCCTTGCCGGGGCCGATAAGATCGCCATCAACACCGCGGCGGTCGAGAATCCCGATTTCGTGCGCACCGCGGCGACGAAATTCGGTAGCCAGTGCATTGTCGTTGCCATCGACGCCAAGAAAGTCGGCACACACCGTTTCGAGATATTTACCCATGGGGGCAGGCGGGCAACGGGAATCGACGCCATTGCCTGGGCCACGCGCATGGCCGGGCTCGGCGCCGGCGAGCTCCTACTCACGTCGATGGACCGGGACGGAACCAAGCAGGGCTTCGACAACCAACTGACGCGGGCCGTCGCCGATGCGGTACCGGTGCCGGTGATCGCCTCGGGCGGCGTCGGCACCCTCGATCACCTCGTCGAGGGGGTGCTCCAGGGCCACGCATCGGCGGTTCTCGCAGCCTCGATCTTCCACTTCGGGACTTATTCAATCGGCGAGGCGAAAGCGCATATGGCGGCAGCAGGGGTCGCGGTGCGAGCGTAGCCCCGCGATGACAGAGCGGGAGAAATCTGTTAGGCAGCGGATCGGCGAGGGTGGGGGCTACTGAATGGGTAAGGCGGCGAAAAAAAAGCACATGATCGATCGCCTGTTCAAAGTGATCGAGAGCCGAAAAGGGGGCGATGCCCGCATTTCGAACACCGCGCGGCTATTTGAGCGCGGCACCGAGAAGATTGCCCAGAAACTCGGCGAGGAAGCCGTCGAGACGGTGATCGAGGGGGTGCGCGGCAAGCGTAAGGCGCTGATCTCCGAGAGCGCCGATCTGCTTTACCACCTGCTGGTGTTGTGGGCCGATCGCGGGGTTGCGCCGGATGAAGTATGGCGCGAGTTGGCGCGACGCGAAGATTTTTCGGGGATCGAGGAAAAAGCCTCGCGCAAGAAGGACTGAAAGAACATCGCCGGAGCCTGGAATGGATTACGATGACGGCAATATATTCGCCCGCATCCTGCGCGGCGAGATCCCGTGCAAAAAAGTGTTCGAGGATGAGCACACCCTCGCCTTCCACGACATCAACCCGCAGACGCCCATCCACGTTCTGGTCATCCCCAAGGGCGCGTATATCTCGATGGATGATTTCTCAACCAAAGCCAGCGACGCGGAAATCGCCGGGTTCGTGCGCGCAATCGGCAAGGTGGCGCGGGATTTGGGCGCGCTTGAAGGCGGCTACCGCATCCTCTCTAACAACGGCCCCAACGCCCACCAGGACGTCCAGCACCTCCACATCCATATCTTCGCTGGCAAGAATCTCGGCCGTATGATCAAGCCGGCGGACAAATAGATCGATTTTACTGGAATCGGCGGCCGGATTGGGATCAGGGGGCGAGGGCCAGGCTGATCGGCTTGGGGGCCGAGCAGTAAAAATAACGGCGCGAGCCCATGATGTCGGTGTGACGGTAGTCGAAGCTGTTGTAGGTAATCACCGCGAGCTTCATGCCGGCCTCAGTCAGCACCCGGCCGATCTCGCCGAGCGAGGCGCGTTCGAGCAGTTTTTTGATGCGATTGCCGACCACGGCTGCCAGCAGTTCGGCGTCCGACGGCCAGTATTCCCGTTCGTTAGCGCCGAGATAGATCCGGCCAATAGTCCACTGGCCGGGTTTACGACGGGCGACGGCCTTGTACTGTTCGAGTGAGCGGACCAGCGCCGGCAGCTCGGCAACGGCGACACGTGGCAACTTGGCAAGCCGCTTGGCGATTGCCGGGCGGTAGTCGAGCACCGTATCCGGCGACATTTTCGGCCGGTATTCGAGCGGTTTGAGCTCGGCCCAGCGAAACTGCAACCCCCCTTTCTCCGCTGCGCCGACCGGCGCCGCTATCTGGGCGATAAGGAATACCCAGAGCAGCCCGAGGAACAGCTTTGAAAGATCGGTGTTGCGCACCATTGGACCTGGCAGGTTGTTGGTGGGATTTAATTCAAACTTAGCCATCATTTTGGCCGAATCATGACGAAGGCCGGCCTAATGACGTGATAAGTGATTCTAAACCTTACGTTACGGCGTCGAGCCCTTCTTCGGTGAGCCTTCCGGGCACGATCGTCATGGGCACCGTCAGGCGCTTGTAGAATTTCCCTGTCAGCGCCGCGATCAAGGGTCCGGGGCCTCCCCTGCCGCTCCCCATCGCCAGGACCAGTATCGAGATGCTCGGCTCCTCCTCGATCAGCTTTAGCAGGGCTTCGCGGCGCTCGCCCTCGCGGATATGAAGGATGGGAAGCACACCCGTTTGTTCGATGACGGTATCGGAGTATCTGGTCAGGGTTTCCTCGGCGACCATTCGGCGCTCTTTTTCCATCAAATCCTCGACCGCGATCCAGTGGCCGAAATCGGCCGGCTCGATGACGTAAAACAACGCAACCCTGCCGCCCGTCGCCTTGGCCCGGCGGCAGGCGAAACGTAGGGCGACATCCATTTCCTCGCTCTCATCGACGACGACAAGGAACGTGCGTTCTTTCCGATCCGGTTTCTTTTTTGCTCGCGCCATTGTCTATCTCCTACGGAAGATCTGGCCGGCGGCCAATCCTGCCATCACCGCCAGGGCGACGGCGATCAGCCCATACAATGCGGGCCAGCGGTGGGCGAAATCATATACGGTCGCACCGATACCGGTGCGATTGACAAAAAGCGGGGTCGTCTGGGCGCTTACCACCTGGCCGTCCCTTATCAGGAAGACCTGAACGAGGTAGGTGCCGACTGGCACATTCGAGGGGAAGCACACCGTAGTGCGGAAAAGGCGCTCGCCGAGAAAGCGTATCGAACCGGGTTCGTCGACCAGGGACTTGTCCGAGCAGGCGCCGCGCCCTTGCGGCGCCGAATAGAGTTCGATTTTGCGGCGGATGCGCACCAGCGCGGCTTGGAAGGCGGGGGTTTGAGAGGCGGACGGGCTTTTGCCGATGCTGCGGATGCCGAGATTTTCGAGGCCGATCCCATGCCGCTTGGCTACCGACGTCGAGACGATCTGCTCAAGCGGTTTGCTGGCGCTAATCGTGTAAAACGCAGGCACTCCCTCGAACACGCGCCGGTCGCGATTTATCCATATGCCGGCGACCCGCGCTTTGCGCCGCACAACAACGGTGCCCACCGGTCCGCGAACGACGACGACAACATCGCCCTTGCCGCCGGTTGCGCCGAATAGCAACACATCGGCCCCGGTAAATCCTATCGTGATATTGACCCGGTGCTTGGACAGATCAGCGACCAGCCGCTCGGCTCTGGCGGCGCCACGGACCGGTAGGATGGCGGCGGCCGCGAGGGCGAGACAGACCAGGGCCCGAAGCGCGTTCACCGCCCTGCTCCCGACGCCAGGAAGGAAAGCGAGAAAAGATCGTCGGGCGTAGTCACCAGGTCGAACAACAGTTTACCGCAGACCGCCAAAACTATCAGCGCCAGCATGCCCCGTAGCTCCTCGCCCTTGAGTTTGGCGCCCGCCCGCGTGCCAAGCTGGGCGCCGATGACCCCGCCAAACATCAGCAGCAGGGCGAGAAAGATGTCGACCGTCTGGTTGTTGACCGCCTGAAGAAAGGTCACGTAGGCGGTTACGAAGGTGATCTGGAACAGCGAGGTGCCGATGACCACGGCGGTCGGCATGCCGATCAGGTAGATCATCGCCGGCACCATCAGAAAGCCGCCACCGACTCCCATTATCGCCGCCAGCACACCGACCACCATGCCAATCGATAGGGGTAATAGCGCGCTGATATAAAGCTTCGAGCGGCGGAAACGCATCTTGAAGGGTAGGCCATGAACGAAGGTGTGGTGATGCAGCTTGCGCCGTTGGCCGCCGCGCCGGCGCACCGCCGTGCGCACGCTTTCGAGCAGCATCAGGAGGCCGATGATGCCGAGGAAGAAAACGTAGGCCAGGGAAATGACAAGGTCGATCTGGCCGATCTGACGCAAATAGGTGAAGAGAAAGACGCCGGCCGTCGAGCCGGCGATGCCGCCGGAGAGCAGCACCAAGCCCATCTTGAAATCCACACCCATGCGTCGCCAGTGGGCGAGCATCCCGGATACCGAGGACGCGACAATCTGGTTGGCCTCGGTAGCGACGGCGACCGGGGGGGGCACGCCGATGAAAATCAGCAATGGGGTCATCAGGAAACCACCACCGACTCCGAAAACGCCGGAAAGAAAACCCACCAGACCGCCAAGTCCGAGAAGGACAAAGACGTTGACGGAAATTTCGGCGATGGGAAGATAAATCTGCAATGCGCGTGTATGGCTGCGGGCCGAATTCCAAATTTCTGCGCCCGCCGGCAAGCGGCCAGCACCGGGGTTAACCTAACCTCGCACGAGCGGCGGTTAAAGCTATTTCAGTAGGATGTTGGTGATCTCCTTGAGCTGGGTGCGCGCCCGCAGCAAGTAGAAGCCCTGTGCCGTGAGATGGTTCGGCTGAAGCAGGCTGTCAGGGACGCCGTTGCGTACGATCAAGGGCTGAAGTTTGGCCGCTTCCTTGAGCGAGTCCAGCATCTGCGCCCAGGCTTTCTCGAGCTGCTTTTCCTTGATCACTTTCTCGTAATCGCGGCCCAGCGCTCTTAAGATCATAAAGTAGCCGTAGAGCCTGCCTTTGGCGGCGTAAAAGATGTCGTCGGATTGTGTGTCGAAAATTGCGCCTCCGGCGTCGCGGACCCGTTGATCGAGCTGGGCCGAGACCGATCCTAGATCGATGGCGATGCGATTGACGGTGGCTTGTAGATTGTCCGAGCGGCGGTCGAACACCGCCTTGCCGGCGGCGAGCCGCTCGTTATAGCGCAACAGAGACCGCCTGGCCGAGAGGTACTGCGCCTCCGAGGAGGCGGTCGGCGCCCACGAGGTCGAGAAATCGAAGATCCAGATTGTGCCCGGGTAACTCAGCAGACCGCGCGCCTTCTCGAGGTCAGGATCGACCGGGCTGGAGCCGCGGGTGCGGCCGATATGGTCGGCCAACTCGATGGTGAACCGCGACAACGCGGCGATCACCCCCATCTGGAAGTGGGGCATGTTGTCGAGGGCCGCGGCCGGGTAGAAGAACGGATCGTTGGCCGTCCAGCCGTTGACCTTGACTTCGCGGTAGATAAGCGCGGTGGCGATGGCGACCGCGTGGCTCTGGCCCTTGGTAGCGCTGTTCGTGAAGCCGGTATTGTCGTCGATCTTGTGGATCGCGATCATGCCAACGGGGTAGTAGAGCGCCAGCAGGATCATCAGAACGGCGCCGGTACGCTTGATCAATCGCCAGCGGATCCTGCGGTGGACTGGAAACTCCGCCAAGTGCTTTTTGCTCGGCGTGCGCGTGCGCAAGCGCGTCAGCCAGCCCTTCTTTTCGGGCTCTGTATAATCGTCGCTGAATAGCTTTTCCTCGGTCATCAATAGTCCTCCAGCCCCTTGCGGCATGTGGGGCCGGTGCTTGCCCGATCAAGCCGGCGCGGGTGTTTGGAAGCAGGTGAGACGCGCGCACCGACTCACCGATACGGTTATTTCACCCGCAGGAAGCCGACCAGGTCCTGAACTTCACGCAGTATCGGCCCGGCGATGGCATCGGCGCGTTCGGCGCCGTCGCGCAGGACCCCGTCGACATAGCCGGGATCCGCCATCAGGCGCTGCATTTCGGTGCCGATCGGCCCCAGATGCTCGACCGCTACTTCGGTGAGCTGCCGCTTGAAGTCGCTGAACTGGACGCCGCCGAACACGCGAAGTGCTTCACTCAATGGTTTGCGAGCGAGGGAAGCGTAGATCGATAGCAGGTTGAAGGCTTCCGGGCGGGCCACCGCAACCTCCGACGACAGCGAGAGGCCATCGGCGGCCAGCGCCTCGGGGCCAGGCAGCGGCTCGGGGTCGGTCTTGGCTTTGCGAATTTTCTGGGCGATCAGGTCCGGGCCATCGGTCATATCGATGCGGCTGTAACCCGAAGGATCGGACTTCGACATTTTCTTCGTTCCGTCGCGCAGGCTCATCACCCTTGTGGCGGCGCCGAAGATAAGCGGCTCAACGATAGGAAAGAAGTCGGCTCCGAAGTCGTGATTGAACTTCAAGGCGACGTCCCGAGTGAATTCAAGATGTTGCTTTTGATCCTCGCCGACCGGCACGTGTGTGGCTTTGTAGGCCATGATGTCGGCGGCCATCAGCGCTGGGTAGACATAGAGTCCGGCTGAGGCGTTCTCGCGGTGCTTGCCGGCCTTCTCCTTGAACTGGGTCATGCGGTTGAGCCAGCCCAGCCGGGCCACACAATTGAAGATCCAGGCCAACTCGGCGTGGGCGGCAACCTGGCTTTGATTGAAGATGATGCTGGTCTTGGGGTCGATGCCTGAGGCGAGGAAGGCAGCCGTGACCTCACGGGTCTGCGCGCGCAGCTCCTCGGGCTCCTGGCGCACGGTGATGGCGTGCAGATCGACGACGCAGTAGATGCACTCATAATCCGCCTGCAACGCGACGGCGTTGCGGATCATGCCGAGATAGTTGCCGATATGCAGGCTGCCCGAGGGCTGCACGCCGGAAAAAATGCGGCCCTTCATGGACTTCTCTCCTGAAGATAAAGAATATTTACCGGCCCGAATCGCGGCAATTCGAATGCCGGCGGCCCGGGAATTACGCCGATTAGCCGGCCAAGGTCAAGCGGCCTCAGCTTTCCGGCGGGATGTCTTCGGGTTTCGCTTGTCCTCCGCGCCGCATCGCCCCTTTGAGCTCGCCCAAGGTGACCGCGCGTAATACGAAGGCACCGGCGAAGTAGACCGCCAGCCCGGCCAGAACCAATGCGCCCAGTCCGGCGATCTTGAGTGGCAGACGGTCGGCGAACCACGGCTCGAGAGCCAACGCCAGGCCGAACAACGTCCCTCCCATCAGCAACGACGCCAGGACGCTACGCGGCAGGCGTCGCTTGATGCCGGCATCGAGCACCAGGTGGCCTTGGCGGTGCAGGCCGCGATACAGCAGGGCGACGTTGAGCCAGGCCGAGATGGCGGTCGCCAGGGCGATGCCGACATGGCCTAACGGCCAAATCAATAAAAGGCTGAGGGCAATGTTGGCGGCGACTGAGATACCGGCGTACAGAACCGGCGTTTTCGTGTCGTGGCGGGCGAAGAAACCCGGAATGAGGACGCGGTTTAGAACGTAGGCGGGAAGGCCGATCGAGAAGGCGGCGAGGGCCAGCGCGGTGCCGCTGGCGGCGTCGGCGTCGAACTTGCCGCGCTCGAACAGCACCGAGACGATCGGCTCGGGCACCACCATCAGTGCGATCGCCGCAGGTAGAGTAAAGAACATAGCCAGCTCGATGGCCCGGTTGAACACCGCCATCGCCGCCACCCCATCCTTGGCCAGTCGACGCGAGAGATCGGGCAGGAGCGCGGTGCCGATGGCGATGCCGATGAGGCCCAGCGGCAACTGATAGACGCGGTCCGCGAAGTAAAGCATCGGCAGCGCGCCCTGGGGCAGGAGCGTTGCGATCATCGTGCCGATCAACAGGTTGATCTGCATGACACCGGCGCCGATCGCCCCCGGCACCATGATCCGCAACAGCCGCTTCAATTCCGGTGACAGGCGCGGCCAGGGGAATCGTAAGGCGACGCCCTCGCGGCGGCAGGCGATCGCCAACCAGACAAACTGGCCGACCCCGGCGACGACGACGCCCCACGACAGCAGATGGGCCGGGGTCTCGAAATAGCGGCGGGCGAAGACGAGGCCGGTAATGAGGATGATGTTGAGCAGGATCGGCGCTGCCGCCGCCGCCGCGAACTTGAAGATCGAATTGAGCACGCCGGAGAGCAGGGCTACCAGCGCCATGCATAGGAGGTAGGGGAAGGTAATCCGGGTAAACAATACGGCGGTGTCGAAGATCTCCGGCCGGCCGACGAAGCCCGGCGCGATCACCACCATCAACTGAGGCATGAAGATCTCGGCGAGGATGGTGAAGACGAACAAAATCGTCACCAGCAAGGCCATGGTTTCGTCGGCGAAGCGCAGCGCCTTCGCCCGCCCCTCTACTTCGAGTTTTTTGGAGAACATCGGCACGAAAGCGGCGGTAAAGGCGCCCTCGGCGACCAGACGGCGGAAGAAGTTGGGAAAACGAAAGGCAACGACGAAGGCTTCGACCACGCCGGTTGTGCCGAGGAAGCGGGCGATAAGAATGTCGCGGACAAAGCCGAGGATGCGGCTCGCCAGCGTCCAGAAGCCGACAGTACCAGCGAAACGAAGAAGCGCCATGGGGTCGAGGTACTAGCCTATTTTGCGGCCAAGCGAAATCGCCGTCGGACGCCTGCCGCCGTTCAGATCATATTACTTGGGACGGCGGTGCTGTCCCGCGATACTGGTGTACCCACTAATTGCGAGCCGAAAGCGGCGGCGACGATAATGTAATGACTGCCGGTTTGCGCGGCGCCACATGTGCCAGCCCTCATTCATGTATTGCGACTGATACAATATTCGTTGAAGATAAATCAGTAAAATTTGAATTAAATTATTTATTTTAATAATAATTAGTACTAATCACAATTAATCTACAAATAGACAATAATAATTGAACAATAATTAAACTGTTTTAACTTGCATAGATTTTGATAATTAACTATCGTGATTGTACCACAACTCAAGATGAAAAATGACGACTGGATATCTTTACATACTGTTCAATCCTTCACTGAGATCAAATCAATTCAAGATTGGTAAGACAACCCGCGATCCACGGATACGCGCGTATGAATTATCGCGGGCATCCGGCGTG
>JAPULJ010000482.1 GCA_027295145.1 Alphaproteobacteria bacterium
GGGCTAACCACCTGCGAGGCATTATGGATGGGGGTGCCGGTGATCACGCTCACCGGCTACAACTTCGCCGGTCGCCATGCCACCAGTCATCTGACCAATGTCGGGCTTACCGAGTGCATTACCCAAACCCCGGAAGACTACATAGCGCTCGCGAGCGGCCTCGCGCGCGACCTTGGCCGGCTCAGCGACATGCGCCAGGGGCTGCGCGCCCAGATGCAAGCCTCGCCGTTGTGTGATATCAACCGCTCCACGCGCGACCTAGAAGCGGCCTCCCGGGAGATGTGGAAAAAATACTGTGAAAAATCAGTAGCGAGTAGCGGGTAGCAATGATTTAGCTACAAGTGGTGAGTGTGAAGTAACAAGTAGCAACCATAAGTAGCAAGTTTCAAATTGCAAGTAGCAAGGAAATTCGTAACTGAGCTGAGCAATCGGTGATCATCTGCAATGAATCCTTCCCACTTGTTACTTGAGACTCGTTACTTGCTACTGGATGCCAGTGAGATGAAGACGCACACACCTTAACGGATTATGACCACGCTTGACCAAGCCCTCGAACACCACAAAGCCGGGCGCCTCGAGGAGGCCGAGGCGGCCTACCGCGAGCTCCTCGTCCGTGAGCCCGAGCACGCCGATGCCCGCCATCTACTGGGAATACTGAGCGCCCAGCGCGGCGACCCGCAGGGGGCCGTGGCCTTGATCGAGCAGGCCATCGAGCGCACCCCCGCGATCCCCGACTATCACCACAACCTCGGGGAAGCCTACCGCGCCCTGGGGGCCTTCGATCAGGCGATCGCGGCCTACGAGCGTGCCCTCGCTCTGGACCCCGACCGCCCGGCCACGCACTATAATCTCGGCAACGCCCGTCAGGCCCAGGGGCGCTTGGAGGAGGCCATTGCGGCGTATCGCCGAGTGCTCGCCCTTAAGCCCGAGGAGGCCGAGGCCCACCGCGCCCTTGGCAATGCCTTGCACGAATCGGGACAGCTCGATGAGGCCGTCGATGCCTATCGCCAGGCGATCGCGCTTAGCCCGGGTCATGCCGATGCGCACCATAGCCTGGGTATCGTCTTGCAGGAGCAGGGCAAGATGCGCGAGGCCATGGACTGTCATCGCAAGGCGATCGAGCTCGACCCCCATTTCGCCGAGGCGCACAACGACGTCGGTACGGTCCTGCAGGACCATGGGGATCTCGAAACTGCGATCTCCTTCCACCGTCGGGCCGTCGCCCTCAAGCCCGATTATGCGCAAGCGCATTATAGTCTCGGGTGCGCCTTGCGGAGCCAGGGGCGCCTACAAGAGGCGATAGCAGCATATCGTCAGACGATAGAGGTCGAGCCGCGCTATACGACTGCGCATTTGAGTCTGGCCCTTTCGCAGAAATATGACACCGTCGGTCATCATGATGTCGTGCGAATGCAGGAGTTAATGAACGACCCGATCCTATCAGAGCACGACGTGGCGAATCTTCATTTCGCTTTAGGGAAGATACATGATGACTGCGAGCTGTACGAGGAGGCGTTCGCGCATTACCGGCGAGCCAATCAAATCAAGGGCAA
The DNA here is from genome assembly GCA_027295145.1 of Alphaproteobacteria bacterium. Lineage (GTDB taxonomy): Bacteria > Pseudomonadota > Alphaproteobacteria > JAPULJ01 > JAPULJ01 > JAPULJ01. Next base: position 1,554 of record JAPULJ010000482.1, read on the forward strand.
AGCGTCGCGTTTCGATCCAGAGAAACTGATCAACTTTATTGATCGAGTTATATACACTTTCGACGTGGAGCTTGTGTTTCAACGTAGTTCGTACGGTTCTGATTCGGAGCTGCCGGTCTTCATCCTCGGTATGCCACGTTCTGGGACGACGCTGGTGGAGCAGATCGTTGCTAGCCACCCGCAGGTGCACGGAGCTGGCGAGCTCACCAGAATCCGAGAAATTGTGGAGAACATGGTACGCTGGTTTGGCGGTCGCCAAGGGTATCCGGAGTGCGCGGTACATCTGGATTCAAGTAGCACAAAGATCTTGTCTCAAGATTACGCAGATTACATACATCAATTCGTTGACAACCAAACGTTGCGCATAACGGATAAACGACCGTTCAATTTTCTCTACTTGGGCATAATCGCCATATTATTTCCTGAATCTCGAGTGGTTCACTGTTTGCGTGACCCACTCGACACATGTTTGTCTGGATATTTTCAGTACTACGAAGGGTGGAACGACTGCGCCTATGATCTGTCGCATATAGGGCTATTTTACCGGCAGTACGAACGCCTGATGGCGCACTGGCGCGACGTCCTGTCTTTGAATATGCACGTGGTCCAATATGAAAAGCTGATCGAGGAACCGGAAAAGGAAGCCAGAAAGTTAGTCGATTTTCTCGGTCTTCCCTGGGATAGCCGGTGCTTGTCGTTCAACGAAAACAAACGTGCGGTGAAAAACCTGAGCGCCTGGCAAGTCCGTCAGCCCGTTTACCGGACATCGATTCAACGATGGCGGCATTACGAAAAGCACCTCGGTCCGCTCAAGGCGGCGTTGGGGATGAGAGCGGATAGGGTGTAGATCGGGAGAGGTCTTTGCCACTTGCCGGCTGGATCGTGGATCGGATTTCAAAAAGCGTTGAACCCCGTTAGCTCGCGGCCGATAACCAGCTCGTGCACGGTCTCTGTGCCCTCGTAGGTGATGACACTTTCCAGATTCAACATGTGACGGATCGGGCAATACTCCGTGGTGATGCCACCACCGCCCAGCAGGTCGCGCGCATCGCGTGCCACCTCGATCGCCATGCGTACGTTGTTCCACTTGGCCAGGCTCACCTGGGCGGGATCCATCCGGCCCTGGTCCTTCAGCCGCCCGAGCTGCAGTGACAGCAGCTGAGCCGCCGTAATCTTACGCACCATGTCGGCAAGCCGCCGTTGCACGGTTTGGGTGTGCGCGATCGGGCGCTCGAACACCAGCCGTGTCTTGGCGAACTCTATAACTTCTTGCAAGCAGGCGATCGCTGAGCCGATCGCCCCCCAGGTGATGCCATAGCGGGCCTGTGTTAGACAGCTCAACGGGCCCTTCAGCCCTTCGGCATCGGGTAGCATATTAGTTGAGGGAATGCGCACGTTATCGAAGTAGAGCTCCGACGTAACCGAGGCGCGCAGTGAAAACTTGCGCTTGATCTCACGTGCCTCGAAACCGGGAATGTTGGTCTCGATCAGGAAGCCGCGAACGCCGTCAACCGTATGGGCCCACACCAGCGCAACATCTGCAATGCTGCCGTTGGTGATCCACATCTTTGAGCCGTTGATCAACCAGTCGCCATTGTGCGGCTTTGCGTGTGTGTGCATCGCCCCCGGGTCCGAGCCGCCATGTGCCTCGGTGAGGCCGAAACAGCCAATGGCCTCACCACGCGCCATCGCCGGCAGCCAACGTTGTTTTTGTTCCTCGGAGCCGTAACGGAAAATCGGCCACATCACAAGGCTGCTCTGCACCGACACAAAGCTGCGCACCCCACTGTCGCCGCGCTCGAGCTCCTGACAAATGAGCCCGTAGCAGGTATTGTTGATGCCGGCGCAGTTATAACCTTCTATGGTACTGCCCAGCAGACCGAGCGATGCCAGTTCCGGGACTAGCTCCGCGGGAAAGCGGTGCTCGTCGAAGGCCTTGGATATGATGGGGAGCACCTTTTCATCTACGAAGCGCGCCACGGTTTCGCGTACCATGCGCTCCTCGTCTGACAACAGGGACTGCACGTCGTAGAAATCCGTCGGATTAAGGCTTGCCATCGGTGAGCTCCGTTAGCGCAGTGAGGAGAGCGACCAAGCTTAAACGATCGCCAGCCAAAGCTCTAGAAGCATCTCGTTCCCGGTGCGCCGGCATCTGCCTGGCCTGCTGCGCGGGCCACCAAGATCCCCAAGTGGAGCGTTACAGTGATGCACTATCATTGACATTGAAAAGTGCGCCGCTATGATGTCGTGATTAATCGACTCTAGTTTGCCGACTGCCTTGGAGTAGACGGGCCGCCTTCCGCATCGCCACGTTAGGACATGAACATTCTTCACCCGGAACTCCTCAGTGCCGCCGAGGCAAGGCGCCCCGTGGATATCAGGGTCTGGCGGCATGGTGTCGTGAGTGTCCCGCTTCTCAACGGGGAGTACTGCCGCTACCTGATTTCCAAGGCCGAGCGGATGAATGTGTGGGATGCGGTTCATGACGAATGGGAACGTCAAACCGCAGGCCAGAAAGGAAAGGAGGTAGGGATCGGAACGCTCGATGAAGCTGAAAGATTCGTTGAGCCGTTCGAGCAACACCTTATGCCCGCAGTGAAGGCGTACTACAAGCTGGAAGTGACGAAAATCCTCGAACCTTTCATAATCAGGTATACCATAGGCGGAATCACCGCGATGAAAAGGCACAAGGACCGCAGAGGTCTTGTCAGCGGCGCGATAAGATTGAACGACGAATTCGAGGGCTGCCGCTTCCGCTTTCCCGATCTCGATTTCGACGCTGGTGTCGTGCCGGTCGGACATATTCTCATGTTTCCCAAGTACTACGACCACGAGGTGACGGAGCTCACGGCGGGGAAGAGGTACTCACTGGCGATCTGGATCAACGGTGAGCCGTTGCCGCAAACGTCGACTGCAGGGGCAACCGGCGCCACACTAGTCGACCGCGGGACGCCTTTCGGCTAGCTGGCTGTTGTACTACGGGACGGGTGGCCTGCGGCTAAGGCCGCATGGCTGGCAGAACCAGCTGTTCAATCCAATTCCTTACCTCGACCAGACGCACGTCCTCGTTCATAATGTCGGCATCAACCCCCAGCAGCCACGCGATGTCCTGGCGCGTCGGATCTGCGTGCAGGGTCTCAAGCTTATCGACGTAATCCAGCGCGGCTTCGCGGTCCGCAAAGAAGCCGAGTTTCACCAGCTTGTCGATTCGGCAAAAAGTCAATCGCGCGAGCTCGTGAAGATCGTACTCGGGATGGTACTGCAGCGCCCAGCATGTGCCACCCTTGTGAGTGACGGCGACCGCCTGCACCGTGGTAAACGCGTTGGATGCCAGCAACACAGCACCGGGAGGCAGGTCAGTGACCTCGTCCTCATGGCTGATGAAAGCGTCGAACACGTTGGGTTTTCC
>JAPULJ010000483.1 GCA_027295145.1 Alphaproteobacteria bacterium
GGCAAGCGTCTGCGACATCAATCAGGCGATGCTTTCGGTGGGGCGCGACCGGGCGCTGGACAAGGGCATCGTTGCCGGCATCGAATGGCTGTGCGGCGACGCCGAAGCCCTGCCGCTGACAGATGGCAGCGTCGATGCCTATACCATTGCCTTCGGGCTGCGCAATGTGACCGGGATCGATAAAGCTTTACGCGAAGCAAGGCGCGTGCTGAAGCCTGGCGGGCGGTTCTTGTGCATGGAGTTTTCGCGCGTCGTGCTGCCGATCTTGGATCGGCTCTATGAGCGCTACTCCTTCGCCGTGGTGCCGGCGATCGGCGCCGCGGTGACGGGCGATCGCCAAGCCTACCAATATCTCGTCGAGAGCATCGCCATATTTCCCAACCAGGAGGAATTGGCCGAACGCATCACCGGCGCCGGTTTCGATCTGGTCAAGTACCGCAATCTTTCCGGCGGCATCGCAGCAATCCACTCGGCCTGGCGCGTATAACCCGAATGCTCCGAAGCCTGCGCAATATCGGCCGCCTGATCCGCATCGCTGTCACGCTGGCCCGGCACGACGCGCTGTTTCCACTCGATCATTTCGGGCTAGCGCCGGTTTCACGGCGCTTGGCGCGGCTGATTGCCCGGCGCGATCCGGACAAACGACCGGGCGAGCGGTTGGCGGCGGCATTGCAGGTCCTGGGCCCCAGCTTCATCAAGCTCGGACAGACCTTGGCGACGCGCCCCGATCTGCTCGGCGAGGAGGTCGCCGACGATCTTTCCATGCTGCAGGACCGCCTGCCGGCGTTTCCGACGGAAAAGGCCAAGGCGATCGTCGAGGCCGAGCTCGAAGCGCCGCTCGACGATCTTTTCAGCTCCTTCGAGGACGAGCCGGTCGCCGCCGCTTCGATCGCCCAGGTCCATTTTGCCGAGACCGCCGACGGCGAGAAGGTCGCGGTCAAGATCCTGCGCCCGGATGTCGAAAGCGCCTTCCGGCGCGACCTTGATCTATTTCGCTGGGCGGCCGAGATGGTCGAGCGACGGCGGCCCGAACTGCGCCGGCTGAAACCAGTCGCCGTCGTCGAAACCTTCGCCGATACGGTGGCAATCGAGATGGATCTGCGCATGGAGGCCGCGGCGGCCTCCGAGTTGGGCGAAAATTTCAAGGATGATCCGAGCTTCCACGTGCCGGCGGTCGACTGGCAACGTACCGCCCGCCGCGTGCTGACCACGGCGCGGGTCGCTGGCATTCCGATCGATCAGCGCGAGCGCTTGATCGAGGCTGGCCACGATCCACAGGTAATCCTGAAGAACGCCGCAGAGATATTCTTCAACCAGGCCTTACGCGACGGTTTTTTTCACGCCGACCAGCACCCCGGCAACGCCTTCGTAGACGAGAATGGGGCCATCGTCGCGGTCGATTTCGGGATCATGGGGCGGCTCGACCACAAGACCCGAACCTACCTCGCCGACATGCTGCTTGGCTTCCTCAACGCCGACTACGAATTTCTCGCAGAAGTCCATTTCCGCGCCGGCTACGTCCCGGCCGACAAGTCGCGGGCCGCCTTCACCCAAGCGTTGCGCGCCATCGCCGATCCGATCCTTGGCCGCCCGCTCAACGAGATTTCGCTTGCTCGGCTGCTCGGGCTGATGTTCCAGGTGACCGAGCGTTTTGAGATGGAGACCCAGCCGCAACTCCTGTTGCTGCAGAAGACCATGCTGGTCACCGAAGGGGTCGGCCGCCAACTCGATGACAGCGTCAATATGTGGGACCTGGCGCGCGGGCCGGTCGAGCAATGGATGGTCCAGAACCGGGGGCCGATCGCCCGCGCCCGCGAGGTCGCCGGCTCGCTGGCTCGGATGAGCGAGCGCCTGCCGGCGCTCTTGCAGGGGATTGAGCAAGCGACCGACGATCTCACCGGCGGCGGCTGGCGCCTGCATCCGGACACCGTAGAGGCGTTGCGCCGCGATAACGCCACCCCGCGCCAACGCCTGTGGCCCCTGTGGAGCGCGATCGCCGTGCTCGGAGCCGCCGTGGTGTGGCTGTTGGCGCGGTAATCCGGGGTTTCAAGAAACGACAGCCAGGGTATCAACCGAAATCGTTGCCGCCTTCGCCGTTCCGTGTCATTCTATAATTTCGAAAGAACAAACAACGAACATATGGAGGATAACATCATGGCGGTCCATGGCAGTTTTCACTGGAACGAGGTTGCGAGCGACGATGCAGAGGGCAGCAAAAAATTTTACACCGGCCTTCTCGGCTGGACGACGCAGGCCATGCCGATGCCGGGCGGCGGCGAATATACGCTGTGGCTGGCCGGCGGGCAGCCGGTCGGGGGGATGTATCAGATGAAGGGCGCCAACGCCGAATTCGATCGCCCGCAATGGGTCTCCTATATTGCCGTCGACGATGTCGATGCGACGCTGGCCAAAGTCGAGGAGCTCGGCGGCGCCATCCATACCCCGGCGATGGACGTCCCCGATGTCGGCCGCTTCACCATCATCAAGGACCCGCAAGGCGCCATTATAGCGCTGATGAAACCGGCGCAGGGAGAGTAGCGCGGGGGAGAAGACTCACCACGAAAACGCGGGGAGGGGGCTTCTCACGGCTCCCTCCCGCCGCTCGCGTTTCTCTAAATCAGACCGACGTTAGGTTTTGCTGGCCTTGATCCTTTTGACGGCTTCCTTGGTCGTCCACAAGGCGTTTGCGACAAAGCGGAAATTGATGAGCGCCGCGAGGTATCCGTCGCCTTCCGGCACCTGGGCGGCAGCGGTCGCGTCACGGACCACCGCGACCTCGTAGCCATTCTCAAGCAAATCGGAAAGATGTGCCTGGGTGCACAGATTGGCCGACATACCGCCAAGGATGACCTTGTCGATTCGGGCTTTGCGGAGTTGCAGGTTCAAATCGTTCTGCTGCGGGCCGTAAA
>JAPULJ010000484.1 GCA_027295145.1 Alphaproteobacteria bacterium
TCGAGCACGTCCGACGAGGTCATGCCCTGGTGGATGAAGCGGGCCTCCTCGCCTACCTGTTCGGCGAGCTCGGTGGTGAAGGCGATGACGTCGTGGTGGGTCTCGGCCTCGATCGCCTCGATACGGGCGACGCGGTCTTGGTTATAAGGCTTGTCGCCCTTCCGCCACACCGCCTCGGCCGCCGCCTTGGGGATAACGCCGAGTTCGGCCTGGGCGTCGCAGGCATGGGCCTCGATCTCGAACCAGATGCGGAAGCGGTTCTCGGGCTCCCAGATGCGGACCATCTCGGGCCGGCTATAGCGCGGGATCATCAAGGCCTCGTAAGACGGATGGGAGGACAGGGGCGCGACTCGGCCCTTCGTGCTAGGGGGCCAAACAAGCCGAGGCGGCGCGCCGAGTCAACACCCCCGGATTTCGGGGCGTATCTCAAGTCGAATTTTGTTGCGCTGAATACGCAGGGTAGACCCGAATGTCCGAAGCTGGAGCCAAACCAGTCTTGCCAAGGACGTGGTCGGAACAGCCTCTTTTAGCCACTAGCCGACATCTGTAGGGGCGCTGTGCGCTGGCTGTTGGATCGGCGCGGGGCCGCGTGCTAGGTTCCAGATCTTGATTTGGGAGCAGACATGGAACGCCGACTTGCTACGATCATGGCGGGCGATGTCGTTGGCTATTCGGCGCAGATGGGCGCGTCGGAGGCCGATACGCTCGCGCGCCTGGCGCGGGTCCGGGAGATAGTCGGGGACCGGGTCGTGGAAAAAGCCGGACGTACTTTCTCCCAGGCCGGCGACGGGTTCCTGGCCGAATTTTCCAGTCCCGTGTCGGCGGTCCGCGCCGGCTTCGACATTCAACGCGACCTGGCCAGCCTGCGCCAGCACGACGGCGGCGTTCTCGAGTTGCGGATCGGCATCCACTTGGCCGACGTGGTGGTCGATGGCGACGACCTACTCGGCGACGGCGTGAACATCGCCGCCCGGGTCGAGGGCCAGGCGGCGCCGGGCTCGGTCGCGCTCACCCAGGTGGTGTTCGACCAGGTCAAGCGGGTCGCGCAACTGACCTTCGAGGAGATCGGTGAGGTCGCGCTGAAGAACATCTCCGAGCCGGTCCGGCTGTACCGGGTCGTAGACGAAATAAAGAACCACAGCTACATCACCGGAGCGCCGGTGGCGCCCGAGGCGGAACAGCCCAACGGACTTGAGGCGCACGACTCCAACTCCGTCGCGGTGTTGCCGTTCGCCAACATGAGCAGCGATCCCGAGCAGGACTACCTGGCGGAGGGCATGACCGAGGATCTGATCACCGGGCTGGCGAAGTTCAAGGACCTCTTCGTGGTGTCTCGGAACACGAGCTTCTCCTATCTCGGCCGGAATGTCGATCCGCACGAGGTCGGGCGGGAACTAGGCGTCACCTACTGCTTGGAAGGCAGCGTTCGGAAGCTCGGGTCCCGCATCCGCATCACAGGTCAGCTGATCTCGACCAAGAATGGCGAACATGTCTGGGCCGACCGCCAAGATTGCTCCCTCGACGATCTCTTCGATGTGCAGGACGAGATCGTCGGCTCGATCGTCTCTACCGTCGTGGGCCGGATGGAACTGAACGCGGCCGCCTCGGCGCGGCGCAAGAAGCCCAAGGATATGGCCGCCTATGACTGCCTCATGCGCGGGCTGGAGTTCCACCGGCTCGGCGGCGTGGCCCAGTCGCAGGTAGAGGAAGCGGTGGCCTGGTTCGATCTCGCCATCGAGAAGGACCCGGAATACAGCCGCGCCCATATCTGGCGCTCCTGTTCATTGGCGACCCTGTGGGAATGGACGGGCGATCAAAAGCATTTCAACGGAAGTCTCGCAGCGAGCAAGCGCGGATTCGAATTGGACGACAACGATGCGGAGGGCCACCGAATAGCCGGTTCTATTTGCCTCTACTCGCAGGAGTTCGACCGCGCGGCCTATCACTTCCAGCGCGCTATCGAACTCAATCCCAACCATGCCTACGTCGTCGGCCGGACCGGAGAACTCCATGTCTTCCTTGGTGAAGGCGAGAAGGCGTTGGAGATGCTGCGGCGCGCCAAGAAATTGGATCCCTACCTGTCCGAATACTGCCGCGAACTGGAGGCCGCGGCGAATTACGTGCTGGAGCGATATGAGGAAACCACAGCCGTCGTTGCTCAGTTGCCCCGTCTGACGCGGCGGGCGGCGGCCTACAGTGTCGCCGCCACGGTGCACTACGGCGGCCCGGCAGAGATCGCACGCGCGGTCGAGGCACTGCTGCGCATCGACCCGGCGTTCGCCATCGCCAAGTTTCTCGCGGGCGAGTTCTATAAGGACGCGGTCTACAAGGATCGCCTTACCAACGACCTCGCCAAGGCCGGCCTGCCGGAATGACCGGTTTGGGTCACAAGCGGAAGTCAGTGACGGCCAAGCGAAAGTCCGCTTTCGGGGGAAGAGCGGAAGTCGATTGGAGCGTCCGGAACTTCACTTGCTAGCCAGAAGACATTGGTGCTCCAATCTTCACTCACCCAAGTCATATTTTTGCGGTAGAGGGCGGGCGAGAGCGTGATG
>JAPULJ010000485.1 GCA_027295145.1 Alphaproteobacteria bacterium
GTCGCGGAGTCAGGCCGGTGCCGCCCATCAGGCGCAGGATCATCGGGCGCACGATATTCAGGAAAGTGACCATGACCGCGACCGGGTTGCCGGGCAGGCCGACGAAGGCCGCCGCGCCGATCTGGCCGAGCGCAATTGGCCGCCCGGGCTTGATCGCCAAGCGCCAGAAGTGCAGCCGGCCGAGCGCCTCGACCGCGCCGCGCACGTGGTCCTCCTCGCCGACCGAGACCCCGCCGGAGGTGACCACCAGGTCGTGGCTCCGGCTCGCGATTTCGAGCGCCGTGCGCAGGCCCGCTGCCTCGTCCTCGAGGATACCGAGATCGGTAATCGCGCAGCCCATGCCGGCGAGCAGGCCCTGGATGGTGGCGCGGTTGGAATCGTAGATGCAGCCCGGCTCCAGCCGCGCGCCCGGCTCGCGCAGCTCGTCGCCGGTGGAGAACAGCGCCACCCGGAGTGGCTTGGAGACCGAGAGTTCGGGGCGGCCGACCGCCGCCGCCTGGCCCAGGTCCTGGGGCCGCAGCCGTGCGCCGGCGTGCAGCACGGTCTGTCCGGCCGCGATGTCCTCGCCGCGCAGGCGCCGGTTGGCGCCGCGCTTGAGGCCGGGACGCAGCACCACATTTTCACCCCCGGTTCCCTCGGCAACCACGCAGTCTTCCTGCATCATTACGCAGTCGGGCCCCTCGGGCATCGGGGCACCGGTGAAAATGCGGACCGCCGCGCCGCGCCGTGCCGCGCGGGCGAGCGGATGGCCGGCGGCGGCGCGCCCGGTTACCGGCAACACGGTGTCGCGTTCGGGATCGAGGTCGTCGAAGAACACAGCGAAGCCGTCGACCGCCGAGTTGTCGTGGGCCGGCACGTCCAGCGGCGACACCACGTCCTCGGCCAGGATGCGGCCGAGTGCGGCGTCCAGCGCCACGGTCTCGGTCCTGGTCACCCGGACCACCTTGCGGCCGAGCAGTTCCAGCGCCACGTCCGCGCGCATCAGCTTACCGCCCTGGGCGAAACAATCGTCGCTTAACTGTGCCATTCACGCGCCAAATTCAGTGTGTGTGCGCCATGTGCGAGGGTCTCATCCCTAACTTCACCCGTGAACCCATAGGATATGCCGCGTGCGATTTTGTGCAAGTTGTTGCGCCCACAGCGGCTGGTCCTATGGGTCCGAAACGAGGACGAAAACACATGGCAAAGTTCGTGAAACAATTCAAGCCCACGTGTCAGGTTCAGGCCTATGCCCAGAAAATCGCGTTCGCCAGGTATAATGCGATTGAGGGCATCTTGGGGGGAGAGGGTCTTTGGACGAAGCGTCGGAAGAGTTCGGGCGGACGGCATAAGTCGGCACGGTCGACAACGACCTTCCATTTCAGTGCAGGACGGCAACGAAGCTCCTGAAGAACCTAACACTTCTCCGATAAGACAGCTCCCTTTACACACCAAATGGTACTATCGTAGGATACCCTGCTGTCCGCTTGCCGGGCGAGAAAAATACCAATCGGGGAGGAAAAATGTCGAATTTTGGAATCCGGCTCCTTCGGTGCCGATTTAACACCTGCCCGATCGGTACGGGGCGGGTAGATCCCATCGTGCGGGCACTGATTGTTGCCGGCGTTTTCTTGAGCGGAGTCAACGGCGATTCGGCACAAGCGCAAACCGCCCTCCAAAATGCTGCGCAAAATCCACAGCAGTTTAGCGTGGCCACCAACATCGTTGATATTTGTCCGCAACTGGCCGGCTTGGGCGGTTTCGGACTGACGGGCGACGTGGGCGACTTGTTCGACCGGTGCAATGGGGCCATCGTCATCGCACCGGGGCAACCCGCCGCGGCAGCGGACGTGCTGGGTCAAATTGCGGCGGAAGAGATTCTCTCTCAAGGATCCGTTGTGAACGGAACGATCGAGCCGCAGACCCAAGCGATTGCCGCGCGAATGTCGGCGCTTAGAGGCGGTGGGGGTCTAGTTGGCATTGCCAACGCTCAACCGAATTCCGAGCCTGTCCAATTGGCCTCGACGGATCCCTGGCAAGTTATTTCTCAGGACTCGACAGTTAGTGCCAGCCATTACACTGGCCTGGGCGCTTTCATGACCGGCACCTACGCTTTTGGCAACAGAGACGAGACTTCTTTGGAGGCAGGGTTCGATTTCGACAATTACTCGATTACGGTTGGTACGGATTATTTTTTCTCAGATAATTTGGTAGCGGGTTTAGCATTCGGTTACACGGCGTCAGACATCGATTTCGATGCTAATGCCGGTGGGCTCGATGGTAGTGCCTATGCGATATCGGTGTATTCTATTTGGAATCCGATCGAGCCTCTCGGAGTCTCAGGCTTCATCAGTTATGGCTTGGTCGATTTCGAAACCGAGCGGAATTTGAACTACACCGACTCCAACGGGGCGGTGAACCGCACAATATCCGGCGATACCGATGCGGATCAGCTCGAGGCGACCGGCGGTATCTATTACGACTTTGCATCCGGACCTTGGACTTTCGGCCCGACAGGCCGTGTCAGTTATCTGCACATGGACATCGATGGCTTTACCGAAACGGGAGGCCAAGGGCTTGACCTGGTTTTCACGAACCAGGATGCCGAGAGTTTCGAGACAGCGTTTGGAGGTGCGGTTTCTTATTCCACAAGCACGTCATTCGGTGTGGCCTTGTACCAAGCGCGTGCCGAATGGATCCATGAGTTCCTGGATAACAGCCGGACAGTTAGTCTACGCTACGAAAATGACCCCTTTCCCAATTCTCCCGTCATCACTCTCACCACTGAAGAACCTGATCGAGATCGATTTATCGTCGGAGGATCTGCTTCGTTCGTGTTCCAAGGCGGCATCTCTGCATTTGCCGATATTGAGACAGTACTCGGTCTTGACAACGTGACAGCCGCCGCGGTGACGGCCGGTTTGCGTATGGAGTTTTAGATTGGCACCTTGTGCACCGACTCATTCGCAAGGCTAACGAAGATAGGGAATTTGCAAATGTTTTCAATCTCTTGGAGTCTGGTTGGATGACTCATCGGTCTGTGTCTGTGCACTAGATGGGACCGGGACTTCCAAGATCAGGTCGGAGCGTCTTCGACGAATTAGAATTCTAGAGAATAAGTAATGAAACAAGCAAGGTTGCATTGTCGAGCGGTGTCCATCGGTTTGTTTGCATTGTGCGCCGCAATATTCACGGTCTTGCCTATTTCACCACGGCCCGTATCGGCGCAAAATTCTGGAGACGAATTTCTTACCGTGGATTGCCTCCTGCCTGGCCAAGTTCGAAAGCTTGGCAGAAAACTAACCTTTATTGCGCCCCGCCGACCAGTTCGAACATCGCAATCCGATTGCGAGATCCGAGGTGGCGAGTATGTCTCATATGACAGAGCCAGCTACGGTAACGCCCTTCAAATTTGGCTGCCACTCGCTCAGAAAGGTGATGTCAAGGCCCAGACTTACATAGGAGAAATGGCGGAGAAAGGACTCGGCGAGGCGGTCGATTACGAAATGGCGGCACTTTGGTATCGCCGGGCCGCCGAGCAAGGCTATGCACCGGCTCAAACCAATCTGGGGCACCTTTACGAAAAAGGCCTCGGTGTCCCGAAGGACATGAAAACGGCAATAATGTGGTATCGGCGAGCATCCAACCTGGATGTCGCAGGTTTTGAGCAAGTTGCATTTGGCGATCCCATTGAAGAGATCCAGAAACTTGAAACGTCCCTCCGTCAAAGAACAGGGGAAGTCGAAGCCCTTCGCGCGGAGATGGCCGGGCTCAAGGAAGAGTTCGATCAGGCAAAGGAAGAACGGCGCAGGATCTCTATGCGGTTGGCCAAGGAGACGGAAGCGTTGCAGGAGGAACGCCGCGCGCTGGCACAGCAGCAACGTATCGCCGTTCCGCGAAGAAAACCTGTCATTTATGCGCAGACCCAGTTGGCCGGCTCGCTTGCCAATGCCGAGGTGGAGCTTGGGAAGAAGCGCCAGGAGTTGGAAGAACGTGAATCCGAATTGGCGAAGAATGAATTGGACCTGAAACGGCGTCTCCACGAGACAGAACAGGCTAACTCCCTGCACCTCGAGCAAATGACGCGCGAGCTGACGAATGAACGAGAAAATCTACACCAAGAAGCGACAGATTTGACCGCCCTTCGTTCAAAACTGGAAAGCCGGCAACGACAGCTTAGCGAAATTCAGCGCCAGACCGAGGAAACTGCGGAGGAGCAGTTTGCGGAAAAGTCGCGGGAGTTGGCTGAAGAAAAGGAGTGGTTGCAACAACAGGCGAAGCGCCTCGCGGACAAGGAAGGGGCTTTGGCGAATCGACAGCACAAAATCGAAATAGATCGTCAGTCCGCGGAGGACGCGATGGCGGTTAGGCTGGATGAGAGAGGCCGGGAATACGATGCCGCGACCGACCTGCTAAGGCAACAAGCCAGCGAGCTTGCCGAACTTCGCTCGAATCTGGAAAGCCAGCAACGACAGCTTAGCCAAATTCAGCGCCAGACCGAGGAATCCGCGGAAGAAGAGTTTGCAGAAAAGTCACGGGAGTTGGCTGATGCAAAGTTGCGATTGCAGCAGCAGGCGAGGCGGCTCGCGGACAAGGAAGGCGCCTTGGCGAAACGACAGCGCCAAATCGAATTGGATCGTCAGTCCGCGGAGGACGCGATGGCGGTTATGCTGGATGAGAGAGGCAGTGAAATCGATGCCACGACCGACCTGCTAAGGCAACAAGCCAGCGAACTCGCCGACCGAGAGGCGGCTCTGCAGGTCAGACAGAAAGCGCTCAAGGAACAAGTGCGGCGGGAAAAGCAAGCGATGCTTGTTGAAGTAGACGCGCTTCACTGGCAAATGGCCGAAAAACGCCAAGAGCTAGGCAAGCGCACCTATGAACTTGCAGTTCGAGAGGGCGCATTGGACCGTCGAAGACAATCTCTGGAATCGGAGATGGCAATGTCCGAGGCGGCGCGGACCAAACAGCTAAAACTGCGGGTTAAGGAACTGGCACAAGAGAAGGCTCGTTTGCGCGAAAAGGCCGAACGTTTGGCGGCCGATCAGGCTGCGTTAAACGAGAAACGGACGCAGGCGCAGGTCGAGATGCGCCAAGCGCAGGAGGCGGCGGCCAAACAGCCCATGGCAACCGAATTGCGAGACAAGATGGAATTGGAACGGAGCGAAAAGGCACTCAATAAGCTGGAATTGCGTTTTAGGAAACGTGAAGCGGAGGTGAAATCGCTGGGCAATCAGCTGACTCAGCTCGACACTGAGATCGAGAATCGAAGGCTGCAGATCGTGTCCATGGAGCAGGGAGGTAGCAGCCTAAATTCGCAAGTCGCAGACGACGGACCTACGATAAAGGTTATCGAACCGCTTTTGCAAAGAGTGCGTGGGAACGCGATCGTATACACGCGGCCCGGCAGCAAATTCCGGACGGTTGTCGGCAAGGTCGTAGCACCGAATGGCATCTACGATCTCTTGGTCAATGACAACAACGTAAAGATCGATAGCAACTCGATGTTCCAGACGCGAATTCCGCTGCTCACAGGCGAGACACGGGTCCGAATCGTAGCGCTGGACAAAATGGGGCAACGCAGCGAACTGAGTTTTACGTTCCGGGACGAAGGGGGCGATCAGATAGAGGCCACGCAGACACCTAATCAGACACCTAATCAGACACCGATCAAAGACACCGAAAATATAGAGTTCGGCAAGTATTATGCATTGATCATTGGCAACGAAAATTACAGCAAGCTGCCCAAACTGCAAACGCCACACAACGACGTAACGGTCCTGGCAACGCTACTGAGCCGAAAATACCAATTCAAGTCGAAGGTAATATTGGATGCGACGCGTTATCAGGTTTTGTCGGCGCTCAACGAGATGCGCGCAAAATTGACAGAGACCGATAACCTGCTTGTGTACTACGCGGGTCATGGAGTGTTGGATACCGTCAATCAGCGCGGGAACTGGCTTCCAATCGATGCGGAATCGGACAATACCGCTAACTGGATCTCCAATGTAGCCGTGACAGACATCCTCAATACAATAAGTGCGCGCAAGATCTTGGTAATCGCCGATTCCTGCTATTCAGGCACCCTGACCCGATCAACTCTTGCGCGTTTGGATGCCGGGCGCTCCCGTGAAGCTTGGGTGAATTGGGTTTCTTTGATGGCAAGCAAGAAGTCGAGGACCGCCCTGACCTCCGGAGGATTGGCGCCTGTGCTGGATGGCGGTGGCGGGCGTCACTCGATCTTCGCGAAGGCCTTGATCGACGCGTTGCGCGAGAACTCGCAGGTGATAGAGGGGCGTTCGCTTCACCAGATTGTGTCGCAGAGTGTGTCTTTCGCCGCGACTGCCGCACAGGTCGAGCAGATACCACAGTATGCTCCCATCAAGTTTACGGGCCACGAGGCGGGAGACTTCTTCTTCGTGCCTGGCACCTAAGTGGCGGCGAAATCAACGATGTCATTCTTTAGCCTGGACATTATACACTCAAGTCGTTCGCGACATTCGAACCAATAAGATGCAGCCGAGACTAATCATGAAGCTTCACGAAAAGCCCATTCTTCCGATAATTATGTTGACGGCCGGTTTTTTTGTCGGGCTGTCGGGTCAAGTGCAGGCTTTTGTCGATAAGCCCGTGGCGATTGTCGAAGCCATCAAGGCGCAGGGCACAAGCATAAAGTT
>JAPULJ010000486.1 GCA_027295145.1 Alphaproteobacteria bacterium
TGTTGTCCACATACCCTTTTAAGGTATTTAACAAGCCACCCGTTTGCCGTCTATCGATGTTTTATCGATGTCCGCTCTGGGTCATTAACGGACATTCCACGGCTACCCTCCGAATGTCCGCTTTCGGGGGTAAAGCGGAAGCAATTCACCAAGCGCCTGAATGTCCGCTAATAGCCATAAGCAGAAGTAGAGGATGCCAGCTCTTGGAACCGTCGGCTGTGTCGTAAACCCAGACGTCAACGATAGATCGGATGCCGTTGGCATAGTAGCGCGACCTTCCTTGCCACACGCGAAGCAACAGCCTTTGTCCGGCCCGCAATTTCGGCTTCGATAAGATCGGCGATCATCTCCCCTATTTCATCCATTTCCGCTTCGCCTAGGCCCCGAGTGGTCACGGCGCCGGCGCCAAGCCTCAGCCCGACCCATTCAGAGGGTTTCGGGTTGTCATAAGGAATGGGATTTTTGTTGGATGTTATGTTCGCCGCCGCAAGAGCATCTTGCGCCCGTTGTCCATTTATCCCGCAAGAAGACAGGTCGAGCAACACAATATGCGTGTCCGTACCGCCGCTTACAATCTTCACGCCACGTCCCATGAGGGTCTTCGCAAGACGCGCCGCATTGGCTTTCAACTGAGCAGCGTATTCCTTGAATTCCGGTTGAAGTGCCTCACCCAGGCAGACAGCTTTGGCAGCGATGATCTGTGAATGCAGGCTGCCCTGCACGCCCGGAAATACGGCGGACTGTAATTTTTTCTCCCATTCCAGGCTATTGGAAAGAATAAGGCCGCCTCTCGGCCCCCGCATGGTCTTGGTTGTCGTGCAGGTCACGATATCGGCATGGGGCAATGGGGAGGGGTGGACGCCAGCCGCGACAAGTCCGGCAAAGTGGGCCATGTCCACAAGAAACTTCGCACCGGCCTTATCGGCAATAGCCCGCAGGCGAGGGAAATCGATTTCACGCGGATAGGCTGATCCCCCGGTAATGAGTAATGCCGGTTGCAGATCCTTGGCTTGCCGTTCAACCGCGTCGTAGTCAATCAAACCGGTGTCACGATCGACATTGTAATGTGTGGCGTCAAACCAGCGCCCTGACAAATTTGGTGGAGCCCCATGGCTAAGGTGCCCGCCCGCCAAGAGACCTAGGCTTAGAATACGATCGCCAGGCTTGAGAAGGGCAAAAAACACGGCCTGATTAGCCTGCGTGCCGGAGTGCGGTTGGACGTTGACGTAGGCGCAGTTAAACAGCTTTTTCGCTCGGTCAATCGCCACCTGCTCTGTTACGTCGACGAACTCCCCACCCCCGTGGAAGCGATTTCCGGGATACCCTTCCAGCGTCTTGTTGGTGATCTGATGGCCCAGCGCATCCAGAACCGCACGGCTAACGATGTTCTCGGACGCAATCATCTCTAGTTGGGTTTCCTGCCGTTGCGCTTCTTCGCTTAGGGCTTTTGCGATAAGCGAATCTGTCTGCCATAGCGGCCGGCCGAAAAAATTTGCGGTCATCGGTCTTCTTTCCGATAAGAGTGTAAGTTGCGGTGTGCGTTACTGATCCTAGATATCTTCCAATGGGCACCCTAAGTGATACAGGCAATCGCCGCGAGCGGTATGACCTTGCACGCGCCTGCAGGCGGACATCGCGACCGCAGGCTTACCTGCATAATGACCGCTTTGGGTCAAAAGCCGCTGTCAGAGCCTGCCCCAAATTTGTTCCGCTTTGCGCCGCATAGCAGACATCATTGCAAGGGAGGTCCGCTTAGCGCCCCAAAGCGGACGCTGTCTGGCGACGCTTGGAAGGTCTCTTCCCAGCCAACAACGGACTCAATGCCCGCTTCAGGGACGAACCGCTAAATGGTGAGATCTTCTACAGCCTGAAAGAGGCGAAAATAATCATTGAGGAATGGAGAAAACATTACAACGCGAAGACGACGCACGTTGCGTTGGGCTGCCGCCCACCGGTTCCAGAAACCTTCGTTCCATTAGACCAAAGGCCGGTCATGCACTGACTTTCAAACTGGACCTCTCACGGGGGGCTGAGCAAGGGAATAGTCCATGCGTTCCAGCGACGGAAAAACTAGAGATTTGGTGACCAGCATGCCGGGAGCAGGTTGGGATTATTCTCTGACCCGCCATCCGTACCATGAGATTGAGAGACCCAAGGGGCCTCACTATTGTGTCTACAACCGTCGCCTCATGGCCTGCTGTTTTGATGATCATTCAACCGAAGACGGATATTGGTTTCTTCGACAAAAGGCCGCCGTTCTGAATACGGGTGAGTAACACTGTCAGCATATCATGCCTCGCAGACGTACTCAGGGCGCTCTGGAGGGGTTAACACGTGAGGGCAAATCACTGCCTGTATGCACCTATGAAGCACCTATACAGAAACAAGGGGCTAACCGGTTAAGGTTAACCCCTTGTAAAAACTGGCTCCCCGGGTCGGACTCGAACCAACGACCTAGTGGTTAACAGCCACCCGCTCTACCAACTGAGCTACCGAGGAATAGTGTGCGCCCGGACACGCGTCGGCCTTATAGCAAACCGAAATCACGCGCGCCAGTGTTTCGATCCAGCAAAATGAGATTAAGAAACCCTTGGCGGCTTCGATGGGTTGAGAACCCGATCGATGCAATCGACCCGAAGGCGTGACTTGGCCTTCAATCCGGTCATCAGGCTTTCGGCGATGATGCGCGAATCGTCGCGCAGTTTCTTGAGTTCGGGCTTGGCGGTCGGGCAGATTTTAGGCTCGATGGAGAAGGTCACGTCGAGGCCGCCGGACCGGTTGTAGTGGCCTTCGCAGGACCAGCAGGGCGGAGTCAGCCGCAGGCTGTGGAAGGCATAGACCAGGGGCACGATGGCGCTCTCGATGGGAAATTCTTCGGGTTCCGACGACATCATGCGCGGCGCTTCCGCGCAGGCGGGGGAGCAATTGCAGTTGCAGGATATCGATCCGCATTTCGGGCAACGCGGGTTGCAGCCGGGCAGGGACGGGCGGCACGATCGCTCGGTTGATCGAGCAATCGTTCGATTTCTCCCCGGTAGGCGCGCAACAGCGCGGGATCGGTCGCCAACCCATCGATCTGCATTTCATGCCCCTGAAAAGCGATGGATACACAGTCCATAATGCCCGACAGCCCTTAGGAAACGGTTAATCGCCGACCGCCTTGGGGTCGAGGGCGTCCTGCAGGCCGTCGCCCAGGAAATTGAAGGCGATGACGGTGAGGAAGATCGCCATGCCCGGATAAAAGGCCAGGGCCGGGGCCTCGTAGATGAGCTCCTGGGCGTTGTTCAGCATGTTGCCCCAGCTCGCGATCGGCGGCTGAATGCCGAGGCCGAGAAAGCTCAAGACCGATTCAAACAGGATGATATTGCCCACCGACAGGGTGGTGGCGACGATGATCGGCGACATGGCGTTGGGCAGGATATGGACCGCCATGATGCGCAAGCCCCCGGCCCCCATGGATCGCGCGGCCAGCACATAATCGCGCATCTTCAGGGACAGCGCCGCGCCGCGCACCAGCCGCGCCACCGTGGTCCAGCCGACCAGGGTGATGATCAG
>JAPULJ010000487.1 GCA_027295145.1 Alphaproteobacteria bacterium
TACCGTGGGCGGCGGCGTCGGCATTCAGGTGCTTGAAAATTCCAGGAACGTCATCATCGAGTTGAAGGAGACGGCCCAGGGCCTTGCCGCCAAGATAGCCGCCGCCGGCGTCGATATCCAGCTGCGCTAGCGCAACGAGTAATTAGCCTGCGTTCTAGCTTCGCCTCGTCGAGGTCGGCCGACCGGCTCTTCATGGCGAGGCGGGCAATGAGTACAGCACGCAAGCGAGTCTCTCGGAGAAACTAAGTAAATTACTCGGCGACCTGGATTTTGCCGCCGGGAACGATGTCGCCAATCGTTGCGATTCTCGCGTCGCCGATAGCCACTGGACTTTTGACCACGTATTGCCCATTCCCCGCCTGCGTTCGCGATGCTATTCGCCGACAATTACTACCGGGGTAGATTTGCGGAAAATGTAAAATCCATGGGTCGTTATCTGCGCAAATTGGTATCAGCTGCCCTAGATCCTTGTGCTCAGAGGATGTTTGGACGATGCGTTGCGTATTATGGTTGACGACCGCCGGAACCGAGCGGAGTGTGATCTCTGAAGTGGAGGTCCGAGCTGACCTTCGGCAACGACCAAGGAGAATGGGTTATGGAAGGTTGGACGTCGTTACGGCGCGTTGTGCTCACCGGCGCCGTGGCGCTCGGTACGATCGGCCTGCTCGGCGCTTGCGCCATGTCGCCGACCGCCAATCCCGAGATGGTGGCCATCGTACCCGGCCCCGACGTGCCACCCGGCACCAAGGGTCCCAACGGCGAGCCGCTGTGCCGGGAAGTCGGCGGCTACGAAGCCTACTACAAGAAAACTGGTAAGGCCTGCTTTCTAGGCCCCGACGCTTTCATCGATATCAACTATCATGACGGCGGCGGCACCACGATCTAACGGTTCCTAGCCAGCATTAGCCGGCCCCAGGCCGAATTCCGGCGTCCCTCGGTCGAGCCATGCAAGGACCGTATTTTGTGAGCCCGGAATGATTCAGAATCGGACGATGAAGACGACAGGGGTGTCAATCATTCTTCGCCCGGCACGGCGAAATCCTAGTGGAGGATCTGGCTGAGGAACATCTTGGTGCGATCCGAGCGCGGGTTGTTGAAGAACTCTTGGGGCTCGTTCTGCTCGATGATTTCACCTTCATCCATGAACATGACGCGGTTGGCGACCGTGCGTGCGAAACCCATTTCGTGGGTCACGACCAACATGGTCATGCCTTCTTTAGCCAACTCGATCATCACGTCGAGCACTTCCTTGATCATCTCCGGATCGAGCGCCGAGGTCGGCTCGTCGAACAGCATGATCTTGGGGTTCATGCAAAGGCTGCGGGCGATCGCCACGCGCTGCTGCTGACCGCCCGATAGCTGGCCCGGAAATTTGCCGGCCTGCTCGGGGATTTTGACCCGCTCAAGATACAGCATGGCGGTTTTTTCCGCCTCTTCCTTGGGCGTCTTGCGGACCCAGATCGGCGCCAGCGTCAGGTTCTCCAACACCGTCAGGTGGGGAAATAGATTGAAATGCTGGAACACCATGCCGACCTCGCGGCGGATCTGGTCAATATGCTTGATATCGTTGGTCAGCTCGATGCCATCGACGGAAATCAGACCTTGCTGGTGTTCTTCCAGCCGGTTGATGCAGCGGATCAATGTCGATTTTCCCGATCCCGACGGCCCGCAGATCACGATCCTCTCGCCGCGGTAGACGGTCAGATTGATATCCTTGAGCACGTGGAAATCGCCGTACCATTTGTGCATGTCGACGATCTGGATTGCGACTTCATCGGAGACCTTCATCCCCTTGCTCGCCGGTGCGGCCGAATTTTCCTGGCTCGCCATAACTACCTCCCGAATTAATTTCTGTGTCCGGTGTCGAGCTTGCGCTCCATCATCTGGCTGTAGCGTGACATGCTGTAACAGAAAATCCAGAAGCCAAAAGCGGCGAAGACGTAGCCGGTATAGGGCACGTTCGGCGCCAGCCAGTTGGCATCCGTCAATCCCGTCTGAACGATGTTGAGCAGGTCGAACAGCCCGATGATCGATACCAGCGTGGTATCCTTGAACAGGCCGATAAAGGTGTTGACGATGCCGGGGATGACGATCTTCAGGGCCTGGGGCAGAACGATCAGCCGCATCGAGGACCAGTAGCTGAGGCCCATCGCATCGGCCGCTTCGTACTGGCCCCTGGGGATCGCCTGCAGCCCGCCGCGTACAACCTCCGCCATATAGGCGGATGAGAACAGCGCCACGCCGATCAGGGCACGCAGGAGCTGGTTGAAGGTCACGCCTTCGGGTAGGAACAGCGGGAACATCACCGAGGCCATGAACAGCACCGTAATCAACGGCACACCGCGCCAGAATTCAATGAAGACAACACAGATCGTGCGGATGACCGGCATTTTCGAGCGCCGGCCCAGCGCCAAAACGATGCCCAGCGGCAGGGAGGCGACAATGCCGGAGACCGCGATGACCAGCGTCAGCATCAACCCGCCCCACCGCGAGGTTTCGACATAGGGCAGGACCTCTTGGACATCGCGGAACAGCGGAATAGTGTTGGCTTGCCAGTCGAGCGATCCGAAGTTGAGCCAATCGGGCGGCCCGGTCAGCACCAGATAGGCGACGATCAGATAGAACGGCGCCAACCCAAGGGCGATCCGGCCGGCCAACCCCGCGCTCTTCTCGTAGCCCCACGGGGCAATGGCAGCGTAGGCGAAGGCCGCGGTGGCGATCGCCATCACCCAGGGCGGCGAGGAGCCGCGTACCGGATCCCAAGTCTGGATCGGCAGCATGAAGCCGATAAAGGCCAGCACGGCGATGTAGAGGCAGATCGATCCGAACCGGTCCACCACGAAGGCGTGGCCCTTTTTTGATAGCAATGCACCAACGGTGGCCACGATCGGCCCCATGGTCAGGATCAGCGATACCACCGCCGCCCATCCGGGCGCGCCGTAGAACAGCCCGACAGTCCAGTTCGACGGCGCCGCCAGTCCCCACAATAAGAGGAGGACGATCGTCACGATTGAAACGATGCCGCCCCATCCCCGTTGCTTGGGACGGTTCGGCACCGCCGAAAGTGCCGACAGCGCCAGCGCCGACAGACCCATCAACCAGTAGGGCCAGGCCGATACCGAACTCTTGGAAAAGCCCAGCAGCAGGAAGAAGGCGACGACCGGGAAGGCGAACAGCATGAACAGGCCGCAGGCTCGGCGGAACGGCAGCCGCTCGATCAGCAGTGGCGCGCCGGCGACCAGGACGATCAGGCCAATCAGATTGACCCGCCAGTATTCCTCCAACGGATAGAGCCCGTACATGAATTGCTCGAACCGTGCGCCGACAAACGCCCAGCAGGCGGCTTCGGGGCTTTTCAAGCAGTCTTTGGCACCGTCACCGCTCCACACCGCATCAATGATCGCCCAGTTGGCCAGTTTGGGAAGTATCCAGGCCAGCACGATAATGAAGAAGATCGAGAAGACGGTATTGACCGGGCTCGAAAACAGATTTGCGCGGAGCCAGCCGACGACGCCCGTGGTCGAGGTCGGTGCTGGCAGATCGGGATGGGTGCCGGGCTCGTAGGATTGTGTATCGCTCATATTCGGCGCTCCCCCCTCATCGCTCGACCAGGGCTTTTTTGGCGTTGTACCAGTTCATGAAGCCGGAGGTGAGAAGACTGATTGTCAGGTAGACGGCCATGGTGATGGCGATGATCTCTACCGCCTGGCCGGTCTGGTTGAGGACCGTGCCGGCGAACACGGCGGTCAGGTCCGGATAGGCGATGGCCACGGCGAGGGACGAATTCTTGGTCAGGTTGAGGTACTGGCTGGTCAGTGGCGGGATGATCACGCGCATGGCCTGGGGGATGATGACCAGCTTCAGCGTGGGGCGCTGGCGCACGCCGAGGGCGTTCGCCGCCTCGGTCTGGCCGTGGCTGACCGACTGTATTCCGGCGCGCACGATCTCGGCAATGAAGGAGGCGGTATAAACCGACAGGGCCAGCAGCAGGGCGATGAATTCGGGAATGATGACGATGCCGCCGGTGTAATTGAATCCTTCAAGCTTCGGTACATCGTAGCCGTAGGCAAAACTCAAAATGAGAAACACCACGAACGGCATGACGACGATGAGTCCCAGACCGAACAGGAACACCGGAAACTGCTCGCCGGTTCGTGCCTGCCGGGCCTTGGCCCAGCGGTTGACCATAACAGTGACGACGACCCCGAGAGCGATGACTGCAAGGAGACCGACGGCGCCCCAAGCCGATTTGAGCGCCGGAAAATAGATGCCTCGGTTATTGATGAAGAAACTGCCGAATATATCGACGCTCTCGCGCGGTCCCGGCAGCGGTTTGAGGACCGCGTGGTACCAAAAGAATATCTGCAGCAGCAGCGGAATGTTGCGGAAGGTTTCGATGTAGATCGTCGCCAGCTTGCGTACCAGCCAGTTGTTGGACAGCCGCGCCACGCCGATCGTGAAACCGAGAACTGTCGCAAGAATAACCCCAACAAAGGCGATCAATAGGGTGTTGAGCAGGCTGACGACCAGAGCGACAAAATAGCTCGATGTTTCGGCATATGGGATCAGCGTTTGAATAATGCCGAACCCGGCCGTCGTCTCCAGGAAATCGAAGCCCGAGGCAATGCCTCGTTTTTCCATGTTTTCGACGGTGTTGCTGACTAGGTACCAGCCGATACCAACGACCACGGCCAAGGCCACTATTTGAAAAATCCATGCGCGGTAGCGCGGATCGCGCCACCATACTGCGCTCGTAGCGTCCGCCGCGTGCGATTCAGCCGGCATCACAGCTTCGCATCAATGCAAATAATTTGCGGACCAAACGTAGACATGGGAAATACCGAAAAGGAACGGCCCCGCCGGAAGTCCGGCAGGGCCGCGCTATTTTTCGTGTCTACCGCATCGGCGGGGCGTAGAGAATGCCGCCCTTGTTCCACAGCCGATTGAGGCCGCGGGACAATTTCAACGGTGTCTTTGGACCGACATTCGCGGCGTAGATTTCCGCGTAGTTGCCGACCTGCTTGATGATGTTATAAGCCCAAGCTTTGCCCAGACCCAGCTTCTTGCCGGTGTCGCCCTCGGTGCCGAGGAGACGGCGGATCTCTGGGTTCTTGCTGCTCTTCATCGCATCGACGTTCTTGGACGTGATGCCGAGTTCTTCGGCGATGATGAGTGCATTGAGCGTCCAGCGTGCGACGTCGCCCCACTGGTTGTCACCGTGACGAACCACCGGTCCGAGCGGCTCCTTGGAGATGATCTCAGGCAGAACCATATGAGCGCCTGGGTTCTTAAGCTTGGTGCGCTGGGCCGCGAGACCCGAGCGATCCGTAGTGTAGACGTCGCAACGGCCGGAATCATATGCCGCGACAACTTCGTCGGCTTTCTCGAAAGCGACGACCTTGTACTTCATGCCATTGGCGCGGAAGTAATCGGCGACGTTCAATTCCGTCGTCGTTCCGGTGTTGGTGCAGACCGCGGCGCCGGAGAGTTTCTTGGCGGTCTTGATGCCAAGTTTCTTGGGCACCATGAAACCCTGACCGTCATAATAAAGCACGCCAACGAAATCGAGCCCGAGGGCCGTGTCGCGGGTGTGGGTCCAGGTTGTATTTCGCGAAAGTACGTCAACTTCGCCTGATTGCAGCGCGGTGAACCGAACCTTGGCCGAGAGTGGTACGTATTTGACTTTCTTGGAGTCGCCCAGCACGGCTGCAGCGAGTGCACGGCAATAGTCAACGTCGAGGCCGGTCCATTTGCCTTTGTCATCGGGATTGGAGAAGCCGGGAAGTCCCTGGCTAACACCACACTTGATGGCTCCGGACGCCATGATGGCGTCGAGAGTTTTGCCGGCTTGGGCTACACCACTGATCGCGATTGTGGTTATCGCGGCCGCCGCCAGCAGTAAACCTTTCCTCCTAGCGAAACCTCCCTGATCTATTTTGCGCTTTGGTTGAACTTGCGCCTGATTACCTTGCAAGCTAACCCCCGCCCCGATTCATGGTAGCTGACCGAAGCGAAAGACTGCTTGGCGGTA
>JAPULJ010000488.1 GCA_027295145.1 Alphaproteobacteria bacterium
GCGGGGTGGCCTATCGCTGCTCGTTCCGGGTGACCGAGGCCGCCTATCTGATCGAGCGACTGATCGATTCACTGGCCCAAAAAGTGGGCATCGACAAGGCCGAGATCCGGGCGTTGAATTTCATCCAGCCCAAGCAGTTCCCGTACAAATCCTGTCTAGGATGGGAATACGATTAGGGCGACTATCCTACGGCGCTCGAGAAGGCGATGAAGGCAGTCGATTACAAGGGTCTGCGGGCCGAACAGGCGGAGAAAGCCAAGAACGGCGAGCTCATGGGCATCGGTGTCTGCACTTTCACCGAGATTGTCGGTGCCGGTCCGACCCGTAACTGCGACATCGTTGGGCTGGGCATGTTTGATAGTTGCGAGATCAAGGTCCATCCCACTGGCTCGGTAACCGCCCGACTTGGCACCAAGTCGACGGGGCAGGGCCACGAGACCACGTTCGGTCAGATCATTGCGACCGAGCTTGGCCTGCCGGCGAGCGACATCGTCGTCGAGGAGGGCGACACCGACACCGCGCCCTATGGTTTAGGAACCTACGGTTCTCGCTCGACCCCGGTGGCCGGGGCGGCTTGCGCCGTCGCTTCGCGCAAGATCAGGGCCAAGGCGCAGAAAATCGCCGCCCACTTGCTCGAGGTCGGCGAAGACGATCTCGAATGGGAGATCGACCGCTTCAAAGTCAAGGGCCTGCCCGAGAAGGAAGTGACCATGAAGGATATCTGCATGGCCGCTTACTCGAACATTCCCGAAGGCATGGAGCATGGGCTCGAGGTGACCAGCTACTACGATCCGCCGAACTTCACCTATCCGTTCGGGGCATATATCTGCGTCGTCGACATCGACCGGTTGACCGGCGAAGTCAGCGTTCGCCGATTCTATGCGCTCGACGATTGCGGCACCCGGATCAACCCGATGGTCATCGAGGGACAAGTGCATGGCGGGCTGACCGAGGCCTACGCGATCGCCATAGGTCAGGAGATCATCTACGATGAGATGGGCAACGTTCTGGGTGCGAGCTTGCAGGACTTCTTCCTGCCAACTGCGGTGGAGACGCCGGAGTGGGAGACCGACTACACGGTCACGCCCTCGCCGCATCATCCCATCGGCGCCAAGGGGGTTGGCGAGTCGCCAAATGTTGGTGGCGTGCCGGCTCTCTCGAACGCGATAATCGACGCCTTCGCCCAACACGGCGTGACGCACATGCCGATGCCCCATACCTCCTGGCGCGTATGGAAAACGATCGAAGAACTTGGTCTTAACAAATAGTCTCGGTGAATAGTGTTTTCCCGTTGGCTAGAAACAGACGCGGCGGGGCGGCAACGTCCCGCCGCATTTGTGAAGAAAGCAGGAGGACCGTGTGTTTGAGTAAAGGCGCGTTACCCCCATGTAGTGGAGGCGATGACGATGGATTGGCGTAACATACAGGCGAAGCTGGCCGATACTGGGTACATCTCCGACCCCAACTTGGCCATGGCCATCGCCATGACCCAACGGCTCAAACGGCCCCTTTTGATCGAGGGCGAGGCCGGCGTCGGCAAGACCGATGTTGCCAAGTCATTGACCCAGACGCTCGGCACCGATCTCATTCGCCTGCAATGCTACGAAGGGCTGGACGCCAACGCCGCCGTCTATGAATGGAATTATCAGCGCCAGCTTCTCGCTATCAAGATTTGGGAGGAAGAGAAACTTACAGCCGACGAGAAGGAAGAGCACATCTTTCAAGAAAAATTTCTCCTGAAACGCCCACTATTGGACGCGATCACGCGGGAGACGCCGCCGGTGCTGCTGATCGACGAAATCGATCGCGCCGACGAGGAGTTCGAGGCTTATCTGTTGGAGGTGCTGTCCGAATACCAAATCAGCATTCCCGAGATGGGCACGGTCAAGGCGGTCAGCATTCCCCATGTGATCTTGACGTCGAACTCGACCCGCGAATTGTCGGATGCGCTTCGCCGTCGCTGCCTCTATCACTGGCTTGATTATCCGAGCGAAGAGAAGGAATTGGCCATCGTCAATTCCCGGGTGCCGGAGATCGAATCCGAATTGGCAAGGCAGATCGTGAGTTTTGTGCAGGCATTACGGCGCGAGGATCTCGAGAAAAAACCCGGTGTCGCGGAATCGCTGGACTGGGCACGGGCGCTGGTCGGCCTGGGCACCGCCCGTATCGACGAGGATCTCGAGGAAATGCGCGAGACGCTACTTTGTCTGCTGAAAACGCGCGCCGATCGCGAGCAGATTTCGCCCGAGGTTGTCGAACGGTTGGTCGCCAAGGCGGTATGAGCCCCACCGCAACAGACGCCAACGTCGTCCCGTTCACCGATCCCGGTGTCCAGTTTCAACATGACGACAGTCCGCTTGTCCTCAAGATGTTGCGTTTCGCGCGGCAGGCGCGCGATAACGGCTTCCCCATTGGCATCGAAGAATCGATGGATGCGCTGGATGTTGCCCGTGACCTGAACTTCCTGGATCGTGAGGAGCTGCGCCTTGGACTGCGCACATTGTTTTGCTCCTCGACCACAGACTGGGAGCGGTTTGACGACCTGTTCGATTCCTATTGGTTTTACGGTAGCGAGCGCACGATTCTGCGCGTTTCGGGCTCGCTGCAGCGGCCCGGCGGCAAAGGTGAGGCGCCGTCGATGGAGCAGCTGGGGTACGGTGGCGACGCGGCGGAAGCTGATGAAACCGCCGGCGGAGCCAGCTCCGCTGAACGTTTGGAGGGGACCGATTTCCGTTTTTTGAAAAGCGATAGCGACCTGCAGGCCGCCCAAGACTTGGCGGAACGCCTGGCCCGGCGCATGCGCTGGCGTCTGTCGCGCCGCCGCCGGGTGCGCTCGCGTGGCCGGACTATTGATTTGCGCAACACCATCCACAGAAGTTTGCGCCATGGTGGAACGCCGTTGGAACTCGTCTACAAACGCCGGCATCCACGCCCGCTGAAACTCGTGATGATGCTCGATGCCAGCGGGTCGATGAGCCTCTACAGCACGTTTTTCATCCGCTTCATTCGCGCGGTTGTCGAGAATTTTGCCGACTCCGAGGCCTTCGTTTTCCACACTCGCCTAGTTCATCTTTCCGCCGCGCTAAAGGAAAAGAACATCGAACGCGCGGTCGAACGCATGGCGCTGATGGCGGCAGGTTGGTCGGGTGGCACGCGGATCGGCGAAAGTCTACGTACGTTCAACAACAATTATGCAAAATCGACCATCAACTCCCGCACGGTGGTGATGATCGTCTCCGACGGCTATGACACCGGCGCCGCCGAATTGCTGGCGCAGGAGATGGCACGGTTGAAGCGCCGGGCCAAACGCGTGGTCTGGCTCAACCCGATGATCGGTTGGCGGGGATACGCTCCGGTTGCGGAGGGTATGGCCGCGGCGCTGCCCCATATCGACTTGTTCGCGCCAGCGCATAATCTGGAAAGCCTTGCTAAAATTGCCCCCTATCTGGAAAAACTCTGACGTCGGCTGATAGCTGCGCGAGGGATAGCGTTATGACCGAAAATCATTCAGAAGACATTATCGACTGCATGGCGCGGATGAAAGGCGATAACCAGCCCTTCGCGCTGGCCACTGTGGTCCGCACCGAAGACGCGACCTCGGCCAAGGCCGGCAACAAGGCGGTGATCCGCGCCGACGGCTCGATGCTCGGCTGGCTCGGCGGAAGTTGCATCGTCGGCGCGGCGAAAAAAACCGCTACCCGCGCTCTGGCCGACGGGCGGGCGCGGCTGATTCGCGTGCGGCCCGCAGACAACGAAACCAAAGAGCCGGGTGTGGAGCTGCACAAGAACCACTGCCCCAGCGGCGGCACCATCGATATCTTCGTCGAGCCGATCTTGCCGCGACCCTCGCTTGTCATAGCCGGCGCCTCGCCGGTGGCAAGAGCACTTTGTGATCTTGCCCGCCACGCCGGCCTGGCCGTTACGGTGGCCGCCTTGCCCGAGGATCAGGCCGGTTTCCCGGAAGCCGATTTTCGCATCGAGGGCTTCGATCTGTCTGCCGCCAGCCCGGCCCAGACCCACTTCATCGTCGTCGCTACGCAGGGCAAGCGCGACCGTCAGGCCTTGGCGGCCGCCTTGGCCAGCGATGCGCCTTACATCGCCTTCGTTGGCAGCCGGCGCAAAGCAGAATCACTGATAGCGGCGATGGTCGAGGAGGGCATTGCGGCCGAACGCCTCGAGGTGCTCCACGCCCCCGCTGGCCTCGATATCGGCGCCGCGAGCCCGGAGGAGATCGCCGTCTCGATCTTGGCGGAAATCATCCGCGAACGGCGCGGGGAGGTCCGCCCGGCAGCGAGTACGGCGGTCCATAGCGAGGAAATCGCCGGCGGCAGTTTCGAGAGCCAAGTTGTTTCGCCGGCCCTGGGCGGGTGCCAGGGCGACGAGGGAAAACACTGAGCGGGGCCTCTGTTGCACGCCAGTAGAACGATACCGGACAACAAAACAGATAGGATAATCAAAGATGGATATGACGGGAGAGGAGCTGATTGCCGCACCGCGGGAGCGCGTCTACGAGGCCCTTAATGATGTGGATATTCTCAAGCAGTCGATCCCCGGTTGTGAGGAAATCGAGAAAACTTCAGATACCGAGATGACAGCGAAGGTCGTTATAAAGGTCGGCCCAGTCAAGGCCAAGTTTTCTGGCAAGGTCACGCTCTCGGACCTAAATCCCCCCGAGGGCTACACTATCAGTGGGCAGGGAAAGGGCGGCCCTGCGGGATTCGCCAAGGGCGGCGCGAAAGTGCGCTTGGAGGAAAGCGGCTCCGACACCATCCTGCACTACGAAGTCCATGCGGAAGTAGGCGGCAAACTGGCCCAGATCGGTGGACGACTGATCGACAGCACAGCCAAGAAACTGGCCGGGCAGTTCTTCACCAATTTCAGCGCCATCGTGGGCGCGCCTGATGGTGGCGAGCAAGCTGGCGAGGCGGCGGCGCCTTCGGCGCAAGACAGCAGCCAAAGCCAGACAACTGGCAGCCATGGGCGGTTTATTGCATTGGGTGTGGTATTTGTGATCGCGGTGACTATCGCAGCATATCTATTGCTCGGCCGCTGACGACAAGCGCACTGGCGAGCATATGGGGGCCGAAGCTTGCAGATTGATCGCACTACTTGAAGATTAGCTTGGCAAGCCAGGTGACAATTTGGGGGAACGCCCAGAAGAGCGCCAGGGCCAAAACCTGGATCCCGATGAACGGCAGAACACCGCGGTAGATATCGGCGGTTCGAATTTCCGCTGGGGCCACATCCCGTAGAGCGCGGTGGCTTGCGCGGGTCAAGCGAGAATAGTGCGTTCGATCAGCAAGTAAGCGCCGAACAAGAAAATCAGGCCGGAACAGGCATAGACGACTTTGGGGTTGCGCTCGTGGCCATCTGTTGCGCGCCTTGCGGTCCGGTCGATGAGAAGCAGCGTCGATAGAACGATAAGGACGATGGCGAGTTGGCCGATCTCGACACCGACGTTGAATGATGCCAGGGCCGGGACGATAGCCTGATCGGGCAGGCCGAACTGACGCAGGACGCCGGCGAACCCGAAGCCGTGAATCAGTCCGAAAAGAAAGGTGAGCCGCCACCGCCTATCGATTTTTCGAATGAAAAAGTTCTCGACGGCGACGTAGACGATGCTGGCGGCGATGAGCGCCTCGACCCATTGCGAAGGCAGGGCGACGATCTCCAGCACCGCGAGCGACAGCGTCACCGAATGCGCCAATGTGAAGGCGGTGACGACCTTGAACAAAGGCCAGAACCTGCGGCCCCATAAGATTATACCGATCACGAATGCGATGTGGTCGAATCCAATCGCGATGTGCTCGATGCCGGCAACGAGGTAACGAGAAACCACTTGGGAAAGTGACGCGCGTGCGCCGGCCAGAGAAACCTCCCGCGCATTGGCGCCGAGCAGCACGAACCGGCCAGACCCATCGGTAAAGATGACGATATGCCGGGCAGTCGGATCGAGCTCCTGAAATAGGGTGACCCGATAGATCAAGCCGCCATGGACTGGGGGGCAACGCCAGGAGACATCTAGCAGTACCTTTTCCTTGGATGACTTTGGTGATGCGGCTTCAGGCGTGCAGAGTGCTCCTTCACGGGTGAGGACCGCCGCGCGCTTGGTGACGTATCCTGCAATCGCGCCGGCCGCCTCGGCAAGAAGCCTCGGTACCACGGCTCCCCCCGCCTTCGCACGCAGGCGAACGTCCAGGGCCGCCTCGAGATCGACCGCGTTGAGTGTGAGCGCGGCTTCGACCATTCTCCCGCCAACGGCAAGCTTGGAACTGCTCAGCTTCACGGTATGGGCAAAAACCGGCCCCGACCAGTTGGTCCACAAGATGAAGAGAACAACCGGGATCAGGAACGTCGCCGTGAGACGTGATGGGCGAAAATTCACGTTCCGAACCCTCATCCGATAAAGTTACCCCCGCATATCCGATCGCTGCTCATTTGTCCGCCGAGATCACGTCCAACAGCACCTTGGCCGCACCGACCCGTATGCTGTCAGGATAGGCGGCGACGAATTCGGTTAGAGCCACTCTGGCCTTCCCGGCATAGGAGCGCGCGACCATGCTGTCCGGGGCCATACGGGTGGCGCGAATGTAGTCGACCGCCAGGATGAAGGCGGCTTCCTCATGCTCAGTGGGATTTGGACGGGACGATAGGAACCGCTCTGCTGCGGCGATGCCCGCCTCGAGGCGCCGCCAGGTGAGACCGATTGGCTTGAGTGGGTCATAGAGGAAACTGTCGTAAAACCGTCCACGAACCAGACGAAACAGGGCGGCGTTCCGTTTAGAGCTTTCCGGCGCCAGCGCCACGCAGATTTCGAGCGGAGAGAGATAGGCGCGGTAGCGCTTCATTTCGGGTTGGAAGGAAACGGCGACCCCCAGCGCTCTCAGCTGCTTGGTGAGAACCTGTGAGCCCATCCCGAGTTCGCCATGTTGGGCAAGTTCGCGGTTCAACTCCTGCACGACGAACGCCATCTTGGCGCCCAAATCGCATGCCGCCTCGGCGCGCTCCTTGGCCCGCGTATCTCCGGCCACGGCGTTGAGTTTTGCGATCTGCTCGACGAGGGCAATTGACGCGGCGGTGCTGATCGGCTCGTGCGCACTGGCCGGAGCGACACTCGCCGCCGACGCTGAGGCAAGCAGTGCCACGACAACGGCGGCATGGTGGGGCTTCGGTGGCGCCCTCATTTCCCATTGTCCGATTTGGCCTTCTTCGGTAAAGGGCGGCCATTGGCGTAGGCGCGCGCGCCGGGATGGACCGGCACCTTGCCAGAGTCGCCGACGGAGACTGCGAGCGGGAGCTCACTCCTGCGGGCGACAAGGGTCGAGGCGACGAGAAAAGCGTGGCGGTCGGGAAAGTCGGCGCGGCAGATCAGCAGGTAATCACCGAGTGCGACGATGCTCCTGAGCGCCACCGTCCCGTAACCCGCGAATGGCGCCTGTCCGGCCAGCAGCTTCTCGGCGTCCACGCGCGACAGTATCGCGACATCCATCTGCTTGGTGCTGATGAGACTGGCAATGCGCGCGGTGTGTGGTGCGCGCACCACCCGCGCCCTGCTTGTTGGCAGGTGCGCGGCCAGCACTGCAGCGACCCGCCCGCCTAATCGAAAGGTCGGCGCATCGGTCTTGCTGGTCAGGATCAACAGATAGCGCTTCCGGTAGATCGTCCACTGCCGGTAAGGCGTGTGCGCAGAAAGCAGTATCCCGGCGGTGGCCACCGCCGATAGTCTCAGAAATTCTCGCCGTTGCATGACTTCGTTGGAGTGCCCCCAAGAATGAAAGACGGGCGGATGCCGCGCATCCGCCCGTCAGTTCCATTGCTTCTCCAACCGCCTTATTTGTCGAAGATGGTGAGCGGCAAGACGGCCGAGACTATGTAGTTAGGCACGTCGACCAACTGACCGATGCGCAAATCAACGGCGACACTCGCGACGATATACGCCTGCTCGGGCGTCAGTCCCTTGGTCCGGACCATATAGTCGATGATTGCCAGCAACGCATTGCGAGCCGCCATTGTCAGATCCTCGGATAGGGCGGTGAGTGGCCCAAGCTTCTTGCTGTCGAGGTAGGCCAAATAGATCGGAATTGTGCCCGCTTTTTTGATTGGAAATCCGGTGGTTGCGTAGAATTTCTCCGGCGCCAGCTTCTTGAGCTGCGCCCCGCCCTCGAAATGCGGCACCTTGACGTAAGCGCCCAGCCCTTTGCGGATTTCGACTTTGACCGTGACCACGGCGCCCATCTCAATGGCGGTACCGGAGACCTCGCCGTCGCCCTGGGCGTAGTGCACGTCGCCAACAAACAGGCCGCAACCGTCGATAAAGCAGGGCAGCAGCAGCGTAGTACCAACCTGCATCTGCTTGACGTCCATGTTGCCGCCATTCTCGCGCGGCGGGATGGTGCGCAGACACGCATTCTTGTGGCTGCCCTTTGGACCGCAGACCGATTTCGGCATGGCGCCAACAGGCTGAGGCAGCAACACGACGCCACCGGCTGAGCCAAGCATTGCCTCGCGCTTCAAGATCTTTTTGACCTCCGGTAAGCCCGGCAGCACGCCGACCGATCCCATGAAGCCGTTAAAGGGGATCGTGACGCCGGGAATCTGCTTCGAGGTCGCTGCTAGCCGAGTGAGACTCCAGCTGGCAATGAACGGCTTATTGAACTTGTCCCGCAGAAAGCCAAAGCCGGGGAGGATCACGGTGTAGCCGTATACGTCGGGTTTGATGTCGACCAACGTCACCGCCAATACATCGCCGCGCTTGGCGCCTTTAATGTGAACCGGCCCAGTCATCGGATGCACGAGGTTGAGATCGATCGCGCTGAGGTCTGCAGGGATAGATTTGAAGTTGAGCTCGCTATCCAATGCGTCGCGTGTATGGAAAATTATGACTTGACCAGGTACGGCGCTGGCCACTGGCTTGATCGCCGGGTGGTAGCGGTTAAAGCAGTTCTTGTCGTCGGCGCAATGTTTGCCCATTTTTGCGACAACCAGCGCAGGAGGCCCCCCGCCCTTGACACTCGTCGTGTCGGCCTGTGCGGCTCCAACCGCACCGATTAAGAACAGCGCGGCCGCACCAATTCTCCAAGACCTATGCAATAACATTTTTCTTCTCCCCTTTTTGTCCGAGCGCATTTTTGACCTGAGCGCGCTTTTATTGATGATTTCACTAAACTTTACTTGCGATTCCTCCCAGATCAGTGAAATTCTATAAGCGCGTCATTGCCCGCCAATTTCGTGTCGGCTTGGTCCAAACGAACTAACAACTACGATCAAGAACCTTGCGTAGGCGGCTAAGCAATGAATAGGTAATAAAAACATACGCTACACTTGGCATCCTGCCAAGTAATATTTGCCTCAATTCTGTAAGACTAGGGTCAGGACTCATTGATCAGAGCCAGAATATAACGGTAGCGGCGAGAACGATGGCTGACATGAAGGTATGGGCGCATCGGTCGTAGCGGGTGTGGATGCGGCGCCAGTCCTTGAGCCTGCCGAACATATTCTCGATTTTGTGGCGTTGGCGATAGAGCGTTCTGTCGAAGGCGAGTGGTCTCTTGCGGTTGGATTTTGGCGGGATGCAGGGCTCGATGTCGCGCCGGGTGAGCGCCTGACGGAACCAGTCGGCATCATAGCCCTACTCGCCGAGCAGCACCTTGGCCTTGGGCAGGGCGTCGATCATCAGCGCGGCGCCTTTATAGTCGCTCATCTGCCCTTCGCTAAGCAGCAGGATGATGGGGCGGCCCTCACCGTCGCACACGGCATGGAGCTTGGAATTCAACCCGCCCTTGGTGCGCCCGATACGCCGCGGAACAGCCCCTTTTTGAGCAAACTCGACGCCGTTCGGTGAGCCTTGAGATGCGTCGCATCGATCATCAGTCGATCGGGCTCGCCGGCCTGGGCAGCCAATTCGGCGAAGATCCGGTTGAAAACGCCAAGCCGGCTCCAGCGGATGAACCTGTTGTAAATCGTCTTGTGCGGCCCGTAGTCCTTGGGTGCATCACGCCAGCGCAGCCCGTTCCTGATGACCTAAATGACCCTGCTGATCACCCGCCGGTCGTCCACCCTCGGCACTCCGTGAGAGCGTGGAAAATACGGCTCAATCCGGCACATCTGCGCCTCCGACAACCAGAACAAATCCCTCATGGCAGCACCTCCTCATGACGCCGGTGAATCAGCCTTTCATCCGTCCCGCAAGCTATTTAATAGGACCTGAGCCTAGGTTAGCGCGATAAAACCATTACTCCGATGAATACAAGAAGAATGCCGAGCCATTGCACCACGCCAATGGCCTCCTTGAGAATGACCCGCGCCAGGATAACCGTCACGGCGCCGAAGGTGGCGGCT
The DNA here is from genome assembly GCA_027295145.1 of Alphaproteobacteria bacterium. Classification (GTDB taxonomy): domain Bacteria; phylum Pseudomonadota; class Alphaproteobacteria; order JAPULJ01; family JAPULJ01; genus JAPULJ01. The sequence continues at coordinate 10,339 of JAPULJ010000488.1, forward strand.
ACCACGGCGACAATGGCCTTGCCTTCTCCCATGCTGCCGGCGAACAAGGCTATGTAGCCGCCAGCATCCAGTAATCCTTGGGCACATAGAAAGGGCCACCAACGCCTTGGAATTGCCGGCCTACGCTGCCGGATAGCGAACAGGAACAGCAAGAATACGATGCTGACGATGCGCCCCAGCCAAAGCGTATGATATTCGCCATGGACCTGTGCCGCAGCCTGACCCGCAACAACCAATATGGAATAGGCGAAGCAGGATCCGAGTGCGATCAGGATCGTTGGGAATATGGCGTTTTCAGCACCTTTGGTCGGGCTTTGGCGCATGTTCCTGCTAGAGGCGCGCGCCACTAACACAATACCAAATATTATCCCGCTCAGGGCGACCCACTGCATGGCTACTGGCTGCAGCCCATGTCTGACGACGTAATAGAGGATGACCAAAACCGGATGCGCGGCGACTATCGGGGCGACAACACTGATAGGTCCCCGCGCTAGACCCCAATAGAGCAATAGCGTCATCACCGTGGTTGCGGCACCATTTAGAATGACCCATCCCAGGCTCGATGCGTCAAGAGTTGGGAGGCCAAACGCCAACAAGATCCAAATGCTCAATGGTACGAAACCGGCAATCAGCATACCCAACAGCGCATTGTGATGATCAAATGCTCGGCTGCTGAACCGCCCCATGAAGTCCGCCGTGCCCAAGCCAAGAGCACTAATTCCGCCAAATAGAACTGAATTCATAGGTGGATTCCCGCTACCCTTTGCCCTTGGGCGTCAACCTGTAACGGAATGAATTGAGCGTCGCCGGAGGCAAGGGAACTCCCGCCTGGCTCAAGCCGAATTTTCCTGACGGCCCCCACGGTGGTCTTTGCTCCGAGTGCAGGTATTAGTCATACAACGTGAGCGGGCTCAACAGTCGAGCGTCGTGTCGCGCTCCCACTGGGTCAGGTGGCGGCAAAATCTATTCCACTCATCGGTTTTTAACTTCACATAAGCGTTCGAGAATTCCTCTCCCAGTGCCTTCTGGAGATAGCTGTCGTTCTCAAAATTGCGGATCGCATCGAGCAGGTTGAGCGGTAGCTTCTTGGCGTCCTTCACCGTGTGGCCCTCCTCATACATGTCGATGTCGAGACGCTGACCGGGGTCTATCTGCTCTTCGATGCCATGTAGACCGGCTGCGAGATGGACGGCCTGGAGAAGGTAGGGATTGGCTGCCCCGTCGGCGAGGCGGAATTCGAAGCGGCCGGCATCGGGAATGCGCACCATGTGAGTCCGGTTGTTACCACCATAGGTCACCGTGTTCGGCGCCCAGGTGGCACCGGACGTGGTGCGCGGCGCATTGATCCGTTTGTAGGAGTTGACCGTCGGATTGGTGATCGCGGGAAGGGCTTCAGCATGATGCAAAACACCGCCGAGGAATTGGTAGCCGAGCTCGGAAATGCCCAACTCGCCGTTCGGATCGTCGAACAGGCACTTGGAGCCGGCCATATCCCACAGCGAAACATGGGCATGACAGCCATTGCCCGTAAGGTGGGCAAATGGTTTCGGCATGAACGTGGCGCGTAACCCGTGTTTTTCGGCGATCGACTTGACCATGAACTTGAAGTACGCATGGCGGTCTGCGGTAACCATAATGTCCGTGTAGTCCCAGTTCATCTCGAACTGGCCGTTGGCGTCCTCGTGGTCGTTTTGGTACGGGCCCCAACCGAGGGTCAGCATGGCGTCGCAGATTTCCGAGATGACGTCATAACGGCGCATCAGGGCTTGCTGATCGTAACAGGGCTTTTCTTGCATATCGCGCGCATCGGAAATGTCGCTGCCGTCGGCATTGACGAGAAAATACTCACACTCGACACCCGACTTCATCCGGTAGCCCAGGGCAGCGGCCTTGTCGATGAGTCGCTTTAAGACGACACGCGGGGCCTGCTCGACGTATTTTCCTTCCATCATCAGATCGCCCGCGACCCAAGCGACCTCTGGTTTCCAGGGAAGCTGAATGACGCTCGAAGGATCCGGAAGGGAGAACATGTCAGGATAGGCGGGGGTCATATCGAGCCACGTTGCAAAGCCGGCAAATCCCGCGCCGTCCTTTTGCATGCCCGCGATTGCTTCGGCAGGCACCAGCTTGGAGCGTTGCATGCCAAAAAGATCGGTGAAATTGATCAAGAAGTATTTGATGCCTTTTTCGGTAGCAAAACTCGCGAGATCGGTAGTCATTGCTGTATTCCCCCTGAACAATTCCAATGGTTCAATAACTTGTTATATTGTTCCGTATCCGGTCTGCACGTGGGCTATTCGCGCGTCTAAGAGTATGGATTGTCTGTCCCGCCCGGTATCCAGTTGGTTCCTGCGAGTGGAACTTTGGCCATGGCTGCCGCTTCGACGGTGAGCGCGACGAGGTCTTCGGGCTCCAGATTGTGCACATGACTTTTACCGCATGCGCGCGCAATCGTCTGGGCCTCCAAGGTCATTACCTTTAGGTAATTGGCAAGGCGCCGGCCGGCTCGTTCCGGGTCCAGCCGCTTGGCAAGTTCCGGATCCTGCGTTGTGATACCGGCGGGATCACGGCCTTCATGCCAGGCATCATAGGCCCCCGCGGTCGTTCCAAGTTCGCGATACTCTTCCTCCCAGCGCGGGTCGTTGTCGCCAAGTGCAACCAGAGCCCCCGTACCGATCGACACCGCATCCGCGCCTAGCGCCAACGCCTTGGCGACGTCGGCACCATTACGGATGCCACCGGAGACGATCAGCTGAACCTTGCGGTGCATGCCGAGCTCTTGAAGCGCCTGGACGGCCGGCCTGATGCAGGCCAGCGTTGGTTGACCGACATGCTCGATAAAGACATTCTGCGTTGCCGCCGTTCCGCCCTGCATACCGTCGAGAACCACCACGTCGGCACCGGCCTTCACGGACAACGCCACGTCATAGAACGGCCGAGCGCCGCCAATCTTCACGAAAATCGGTTTGTTCCAATTGGTAATTTCGCGCAGTTCCAGGATCTTGATTTCAAGGTCGTCCGGCCCGGTCCAGTCGGGATGACGGCAGGCGGAGCGCTGGTCGATACCCTTCGGCAACGTACGCATCTCGGCCACGCGGTCGGATATTTTCTGGCCGAGAAGCATGCCGCCGCCGCCGGGCTTTGCGCCCTGGCCGACAACAATCTCGATGGCGTCTGCCTTGCGCAGGTCGTCCGGGTTCATGCCATAGCGCGACGGTAGATACTGATATACAAGCGATTTCGAAGTGGCGCGCTCTTCTGGCGTCATGCCGCCATCCCCGGTGGTTGTGGAAGTGCCGGCGATATTGGCTCCACGGCCCAGTGCCTCTTTCGCCTGCGCCGACAGCGCCCCAAAACTCATGCCTGCGATGGTGATAGGAATTTTCAGCTCGATCGGTTTCTTGGCGAAGCGGGTGCCTAAGGTGACATTTGTGCCGCATTTTTCACGATATCCCTCAAGCGGATAACGCGACATCGAAGCGCCGAGAAACAAGAGATCGTCGAAATGCGGAAGCTTGCGTTTTGCGCCGCCGCCGCGAATGTCATAAATTCCGGTGCTGGCCGCTCGACGGATTTCAGACAGCGTATTGTCGTCGAATATTGCAGATTTGAGGGGTGTCGTCCGGGGCGTATCAGAGTCCATTATTCGCCTCAATATGCATCAGCGTGATCGACGTCGAAATTGTAGAGTTTGCGCGCCGAGCCATAACGCCTGAAGTCTTTCGGGTCGGCATCGTTTTCGGCTTGCAGCAACAGTTCGGCCAGCTCGGCGAGATGATCCGGTTTCATTTCCTTCTCGATGCAGTCAGCCCCGAGGCTCGCTACGTTGCCGCGCACATACAGCTTAGCCTCATAGATCGAATCGCCGAGCGCTTCCCCGGCATCGCCGCATACAACAAGTTGGCCAAGCTGCGCCATAAAGGCCGACATGTGACCAACAGACCCGCCGACGACGATGTCGATACCCTTCATCGAAATTCCGCAGCGCGACGATGCGTCGCCTTCAATGACCAGCAGTCCGCCGTGCCCCGTGGCACCGGCGGACTGGCTGGCATTGCCTTTTACACGAACCAAACCGGACATCATATTCTCGGCGACGCCCACGCCGGCATGACCGTTGATCGTAATCTCGGCCTCCTTGTTCATGCCGCCACAGTAGAAGCCGACATGCCCATTGATCTGCACGTTGAGAGGACCCTGAAGGCCGCAGGCGATGGCATGTTGGCCCATGGTGTTGGTGATCACCCAGTCGCGCTCCTTGGTGGCAGCGTCCAGCATGTTGAGCTTACTGTTGATGGCGCGCAGGCCCAGTTCCTTGAGGTCTAGTTCCGCCATATCAGTGCAGGTTCTTTGCGTTGCCGCCCCAGGTGTAGATGGTCTGCGGTTTAGGTTCCCAGATAGAAGCTTTGTCTGATCCCGGAAGGGGTGCTATGGCGCGATATTCGGTTGCCATGGCGACCCAGTCGTCGGTCTCGGCTAGGACGGCGTGCTTGCAGGCGATAGGATCGCGGAGCACGGCAAATCCGTCACTTGTGCCGACACAGAATGTATAGAAACCATCAAGGTCGCGGATACTCTCCTCCAACGCCTGATGCAGAGTCGCGCCCTGCCGGAGCTGCCAAGTTAAATATGCTGCGGCCACCTCGGTATCGTTTTCGGTCTCGAACTCCAGTCCCTCCCGTCGCAATTTCTCCCGCAGTTGGTTGTGGTTCGACAGCGAGCCGTTGTGCACGAGGCAGAGATCCGCGCCGGTAGCAAAGGGGTGCGAGCCGGCAGTGGTTACTGCGCTCTCAGTTGCCATTCGCGTATGGCCGATCATGTGGCTTCCCGATGCGCTATTAAGGTCGAAGCGGTCGTAGACGCCGTCGGGTTTACCGACTTCCTTGAATATCTCCACACTGGAACCAGAGCCGACGATACGAATTTCGGGCTGATTAGTGCGCAGCCAGGCCTTGACGCTGGCCTCCTCGGCATCTGTCACCAGGATGCAATGCGTCGCCACGGGGCGGACCGAAACGTCGCAGTTGAGGGAATGTTCGAGCCCAGCATCGACTTTTTTCCAGTCGAACGAGGGATCGTCGTGAGCGAGGGAGAACTTGATGAAACCGGCTGACACCGGATCGCGATAGATTGCCACGCCGGCCGAATCGGGACCGCGGCTGGTCATTTCTGAGAGCATCGGGCGGAACATGCTGCCGAGCTTCGGTCGCAGTTCCGTGTTCTTCAAATAAAGACCCACAATTCCGCACATAGCGTCGAATCCCAAATCAACCGAATGCTGCAACTGCGCGAAGTCTACCCGAAACCAAGCCAAAGATCAATGTTCAGGAATATTATTTTACTCACAGGAAAGAACGGGTTAACTGCTGTCAGCTTCCGGATTCTCTGGAATAAACGATGATCGAGAGGAATCGGATGGGCAGGGATTCGAGATCTTCAGGCCCATGCGGCGCGTCGGCATCGAAAAACAGCGAATCCCCCGGCGTCAATCGATAGGTCTTGTCGGCGTGTCGATAACCGACAATCCCCTCGAGCACGTATATGAATTCGGTTCCGTCATGCTGGAAGAGGGGGAAGACGTCCGACTCTTCGGTGAGCGTGATGAGATACGGCTCGATAGCGATGGGTCTGCCGACACTGTGCCCGAGAAGCTGGTACTGATGACCAGCTCGGGTACCACGGCGCTCGATCTTTAGACCCTCGCCGGCCCTCACGAAGGTCGCGTCGCGTTCCTCCTCGAACTTGCGAAAGAAGGAGGTGACCGGCACATGCAACGCCCCGGAAAGCATCCGCAAAGTGGCCAGTGAAGGCGACGTAAGACCGTTTTCGATCTTCGACAGCATTCCCGGAGAAAGGCCGGCCTGTTTGGCAAGCTCAATCACGGTCATATCGAGCTTCAGGCGGAAGGCTCGAACCTCTCGCCCGATCGCCGCCTCGAGGGTGAAATCCCGGGTGCTGGAAACCCCATGCGGATTCTGAAATGGTGCTTCTTTGGACCTCGCCATCCTTACTGCATCCTCGATTGTCGAAAATCGATTACAGCTGCATTATGCGCCGGCAAGGGCACTGCCAGATTAAAAATATAGACATAATTCGATCGCCGAAAGGGTGTAGAAAATCTCATGTTTTCTCAACAAATTAGGAACAGGCTAAATACCCTATTGCAAATATATTGGCGTTGGTCTGGCAATTTCGCTGGCTTGGCAAATCCGAGTCGTTGAAGGCACATAATTTCCGTATCCATGGGCACGAAAGACTTTGTGTTCTAATTGGTAGACAAATCCACCATGGTGAAAATGCCCAGTGCAATCGTCGCTGCGCCGATGGTCGCTTGGAGGCTATTGTGTGCCCAGGTCAGGTGACGTGCGGCTCGCAAGGGTATGGCGACGACTACCGAAAAAAGTCCCATGCCGGCAATCGACCCGACACCGAACAGTGCGATGTAAACAAGGCCGAGCCACTGCGAGGATATGGATTGCAGGGTTAAAATGATCAACGCCGCTGACCCTGCCATGCCGTGCATCAAGCCGATCAGCAAGGCGCGGATCGGAAAGCCTGTCGGATGCTTGTGCTCGTGTTGGGTGGCACAATGATCTTGGTACTTCTCATCTTTGTGGGAATGCGCATGAATATGCACCGCGCCATCTCTATGGGAATGGGTGTGAAAATGCACCCGATCGCGGACCAGACGGCAGATCACATCCAAGCCCAAAGCAATCAGCATAATGCCGACTGCTAGTTCAACCCAGCGGACGATCTCTTCTGGCATGATATTGGTGACAAACAACACGATGCCGCCGAACAGAAACAGCGTAAGGGTGTGACCAAGACCCCAGGCGGCGCCCTGCTGAATGCCCTGCTGGATCGAGTTGGTACGCGTTGTCAAAGTGGCAACGGCGGCAACATGGTCGGCCTCGAAGGCATGTCGCATGCCCAGCAAAAACCCTAACAACAAGCTTGTTGTCATGTTGCTCCACCTTCAGCCGAGTCACGCCCAGAGCCGCGCCGCTCTGAATGATAGCGGGCGATTTCTCACAACCTGGGTCAGTGGCTGCCGTAGCGGGCGTCATAGGCTTTTGCCGCCTTTGTGAAACAAGGCATCGGTGCGCGGACTAAGCCGGCGCCAATCTGGCCGCCGTCCTTGCCAGCCATACCGATGTCCATGGCGGGCAATATGCCGGTTTCTAGAACTCGAAACACATCGATGCCAGTGGGCGTGCCCCGATAACCGAGAAACGGAATATGGTAATCGAGGTTCTCACCGATGGTAATTTCATACAGTTCCTTGTTGCGGGCCACCATGGCCTCGGCGGAGCCGCCTTGATACTTCTGCAATGGGAACGCACAGGCCTGGGCAAAGCCGCCGAGACCAATGGTTTCGGTGATGGTGCTTTCGCCACCCATCCAAACTATCTCGTCTTTGGTATGACCATCGAAAAGCTTTGCGTGTACTTCCGCATCGGGTCCTTTGAACCATGTGTCGCCGAGCCCACTCACGCGGATCGCGAATCCCCGGCAATTAAAGGCCAACGCAGACACCATGCTGGATCCCTCTATGCCGTGAGCGTGA
>JAPULJ010000489.1 GCA_027295145.1 Alphaproteobacteria bacterium
GGCGACACTCGACTCGGGGTAGCCACTGCCGTCGGCGTATACGTTCGGGGTGGGCATCAGCTCCAGTGTGGACGCGCACCCGACGAGCAGTAGTGCAAGTAAAAACACCGTAACAGGGCCCGGACTCTTCATCGTTCTTTCTTCCCTATTTCCGCGTGTCCCTGGCGAATTCCCATGTTCCAGCAAAATCAACAAGTTAGCAATCTTATCGCTGCCGCAGCCTGAGGGTAACGAATCGCTACCTATGGCGTATACCCTCATTTTTTTGTAATCCGCTACCTACAGATTTGCAAGTGCCGCGAAGCGCATGGATGCGTGAGAGCGGCGCGGACACGAGTCGAATTCCCACGCTGTCCCTCCCATTTAATCGTCGCGCCCGTCACGCAGCCATTCTCGTGTACAAATGGTGTAGACCACCGACTCGCTTCAGCTCAACCACCCTGCCCTTTTCAATTGGCTGAACCACTCTTCCTTCGGGCGCATCCTTTTCCAAGGACAAATGCGTTCTCGCGCTGTGATAGTAGTCGACGTAGCTCGACAGGATGCGTTTGAGATGGCGCTCACTCGTAATAATCATGTGATCCAGACACTCCCTCCGTATGGAACCGATCAGCCGTTCGGCATACGGATTCTGCCAAGGTGATCGCGGCGCGGTCGTGACTTCGTTGATCCCGAGCGCAGTGACCTGCCGACGAAATGCCTTTCCGTAGATGGCATCTCGATCGCGCAGTAGATATCGAGGCTCCACATCCGTTCCGCACGCCTCCAAGAGCTGCCGCGCAGTCCAAGCCGCTGTCGGATGCGTCGTCACGTTGACGTGAAGTATCCGCCGTCGATCGTGGCTCAGAATGATCAGGACGAACAAGATCCGGAAGGTTGCGGTCGGAACTGTGAAGAAATCAAGTGCGATGATTTCTTTCGCATGGTTCTCAAGAAATGTCCGCCACGTCTGAGACGGCGGACCGCGGCGCTTAATCATATACTTAGAGACCGTGGCCTCCGAAGCCTCGATCCCAAGCTTCAACAATTCTCCATGAATCCGCGGCGCGCCCCACAGCGGATTGCCCTGGCACATGCGCCGGATCAGGTCCCGGATCTCCGGATAAATCCTTGGGCGTCCGCGGCGGCCACTCTTCCAGCGCCAGTAGTACCGGAAACCTTGTCGGTGCCAGCGTACAATTGTTTCAGGCTGAACGATATGAAGTGGCTCTCGCCAACCGGGCCAGATTTTCGATAAGACCACCCAGAATAAGCGATCTGCATCTGTCAGCCTCGGCCGAGGACGGCGCTGCTTCAGAACCGCCAGTTGTTGCCGCAGCACCAGATTCTCAATCGCCAAATCCCGTTGAGTGCGCAGCGCTGACCATAGCGTTCGACCGATGATTTCCAGCTACGTGAGCATAGCCTAAAGGCTACCCCCGTCGTTCCAAAAAAGGCAACTAAATCAATGCGGACGAATATTCAGGAGGGACAAGCCTTTCTCCACCAGATACCGCGCGGCATCGAAGCCGATACCGCTCGATACTCCGGTAATGAGAACCGAATTTCCCTTATTTAGCACGCTCGAAACTCCCGATGTGGGAAACCAGCATTCCAAAGCCGAAACCGCGATGCCCGAACGTGGTCATGATCTGAACGGTAATTGTCATTTGCTCAATCCTTTCGGGATACTTGCAAAAGATGGACTGAGACCGGTACCGCCATGGCAACAACCAAGCCGAGGGAAAGAAAGCACATGGGTGTTTCGCTCCCGGTTCTTGGGCAGGTTCCATATCCCAAGATCTCAAGCACCGACCCCGTTGCGGCGAGTATGAAAACCAGAGCCCACCCAGCAAAAAAATACCAGAGGCTCCAGAATCGCCGATTAAGTGCCGTGATTAACATCGTCACGTAGGCCACGCTCACCAGGTAACAGGCCGGAATCGCACCCAGGTGCGGGCAGTCGGACTCGGATGACAACTCCGCTAGGCTAACCGGCAGCACACCAGCCAAACCGATCAGGGCCAGTAGGCCAATGACCACGCGTAACCCCAGGCCGGGCGCGGTGCTCATTGACCAGCCACCTGGATCTTTGTCGCCGCCCAGGTTGAAAAAGCGAAGAATACAACATGGGCAATGTTCATGGCAGCTGGCAGGACGTAAACACCGAGAACAGGAGCCATCGCATACAATAGAAAAACGGCGATCAGGACGACAATTGGCGTAAAGGCGACTAGCCATCGTGGATAGGGAGAACGACCGGATACAATACCGTAGATCAGCAGCAGGGAAACGATCAGCACCAATACACGCACGACATTGATCAGCGGCTCGTTGTGAGCACTGAGTTCGACGAGAAGCGTGCTGAATAGCGGCTTTACTGCGTCCGATGCAGCCTCGCGCGCCTGCACGGTTAGCGCCAGATTAACGCGTCCACCCAGCCAAACATCTCCGATAACGAAGGCATAAACACCAAATCCGAAGACGGCGGTGGAAAGCCATCTTCCCACGGGTCGGAGCATTTGCGCGATGTGCCAGTAACCGACCAGATAAAGAGGCGCGGCCAGAACACTAATGAAGTGACCCCAGGTCAAACGAGCGGGACTGACGTCGAGGAAATAGAGATATTCGGACCCCTCATAACCACCGCGCGGCGAAAACTGGAACGTGAATTCACCTATACCCGTGATTAACGCCCCGACAATGGCGACAATACCCGAAACGATCAACATCCTGCGTTGCTGAGCGTCATATTCAAGCATATTACGTACCTTTCCTGAATGGATAGACATCCACCGCATTCATGCTCACTGGATGACGAGCGTTGTGCCGACGGTCGGCTGGTTGATTCGCTCCATTGTGCCATTGGCGTATGAAATGCTGACCTTTTCGATCGATGACGTGCTACCCAGCCCAAAAATCAGATCGTGGGATTGATCCGAGGCGAGGCCTTCACCGCTGGTGAACTGCTTGGTGAGCTTCTTACCGTCCGCCAGGATAACTTCGACGATGGCACCGAGCGAGTGCACGTTGTCGGGCAACCGCACTTTGAGGAACCCATTGGGGCCACCGCTGTTAAGAAACGCACGAGACGGGCCATCGAGATTAACGCGAATTATATCCAGGTATCCGTCGTCGTTGAAATCGGCGACCAACGGCGATATCTCATAATTGCGGTTGACCAAACCCATGGCCTCTTCAGCCGAGCCAAAGGTTCCGTCCGGTAACTGCATGAGAATGCGGCCCGGCAAGCGGAAGATCTTCTGCAACGGCAGGGAGACATAATTCTGAGCGATCAGGGCATCCTCGCGGCCATCGTTGTTGAGGTCCTCGAGCACGATACCCCAGGAAAATTCGTAATCAGCGACTTTCGTTTCTGCGGCCACGTCGGTGAATTTAAACCCACCGTCATTGCGGAACAGGAAGAGCGGCGTATGGAATATCTGGTCGTCTCGTAGATCACCCTTGGCAAGGAAACGCGGCGGAGTGGTCGAGACGTTGGAAAAGAAGAAGTCAATGCGGCTGTCGTTGTTGTAGTCACCGACGCCGATGCCCATGGGGTAACCGTAGCGGTCCGACGACGGATTGGGCGCGGAGGTGAAGGTGAGATCGCCGTTGTTACGCCAGGTGCGGATTTGACCGGTATCATGGGCAACGATCAAGTCCTGATCGCCATCGTTGTCGACATCGGAAAAGACCGCGACGAACGTGTTGTGCACATAATCCATGTCAGCTTTCTCCGTGATGTCGGTGAACGTGTCGTCGCCGTTGTTGAGCAGTAGAAGGCTGGTCGAGCCGTAGCCTTCCATGTTGAAAATGTTTTGCCCCTCGACCAGCGACAGTTTGATGTAGGTCGAGACGAACATGTCGACACGGCCGTCGTTATTGAGATCCGTCAGGGCAATGGACAGCGGCGTCGATTTTCGGTTGAATGGTATGTTGAGCTTCTTGGCTGTGAACCCGTTAGCACGGTTGTAGTAGAGAGTGATCCCATTGTCTCGCGCTACGAATATATCGGAACGCCCGTCTCCGTCCACATCGATTACTGCCGCGCCGAAACTCGTGTCCTTAGTGCCTTTCGACAACCCTTTTCCCATAGAGAAGGTGGCATCGACGAAGCCGCCGTTCTCGAAGGCGAGGATCATGTCCGGCTGGTCGTAACCTCCGCCCATGAAGACCTCGGGCTTGCCGTCGCCGTCGACATCAATGATCGCCGAACCGAGGAACGGCAAGGATTGTCCCCCATCGTACCGGTGGGTGAAGGGGAAGGCGACCTCGGTAAAGTGCGGCACGCTGATGCCGCTCAGGTCCGCCTCAATGTATGGGTCGCTGTAGGACTTCATATAGGCCATGGTGACGATCATGGCGGGAACGGCAATAACGATCACCACGAAAATTCGAACAATCCACTTAAACAATTGCATCTCCTATCAATTAATAAACCGCTTCCAGCAGGCTTCCTGCTAGAGTAATGCGCTTACTTCATTGGATGCGGGCCAGAGGCGATTGGTTACAAGGGTTCGAGAAAGTCGGTGCTTTTCATGAAAATTAAATTCACAATTTCCGCTGGTTGATAACGAAAGCCTGATTGACAAAAGCGGTAAGATCGCCGCCGGTTTTCGAACGTTCCTGAGTTGTAGTGGTGATGGCACAAGATTTACCAAGAAGAGAAGAGCCACCCCGCCATGGGTGAAAATGGCTGAGACGAAATCGTTGTGCATATGGTAATGCAAGCTACATCCCCGGCAAATTTCCGCGGCCGTGATCAATCAATTTGTCACTCTCTTATGTCTAGATGCTGTGGGATGGGTTCAGGTTACATAAAAATGTCGAAACGCTGAACTTATGCGAACACTCATTTCTGTTCCGCGTCGCGGGCGGCCAAAATTCCGTCCACCAGGTCTTCTGGCAGATCGTTGGGTGCCGGGTCGTCGGCAGCACCCAGTACTCTGCTGCTCAGCGCCACCGCTTTCCGATAGGCTGCCAGGTAGTCCCAGCACTCCTAGCACATTTTAATGTGCAATTCAAACTTGAACCGGGCATAGGGGGATAGCTGGTCTTCAACGTAATCCAACAAGACGGCCTCAATCTCTCCGCAGGTCATCATCATCGGCATTCGCGAAACAAACTCTTTTACTTTGGTCATCTTTCGACCCCTGACTGCGAAATCGTGTGTGCGCCGAATGTGGGTTCCAGCAATCGTTTCAGGGCAGCGCGCGCCCTATGCAGACGGACTTTCGCGGCGCCGACACTGATCCCCAGTTCGTCGGCAGTCTGATCCGAATTCAAACCCTCGACGTCACGCAACAAAATAATTTGTCGGGCTTCATCGGGCAATCTCCCGATGGCATCATGGACGGCTGTGCGTACCTCGGTCTGTTCGGCGAGGTCCGGCTCATCCAACAGAGCATACACGGGCTCAATGCGACACCCAGTATCATCAAAGACCGGCATTAGACTATCCAATGACACTTCAGCCTGGCGGGTGCACTTGCGTCGGCGCATGAGCGCCGCGTTGACCACGATCCGATGGAGCCATGCCGCCAGGGAAGACTTACCTTGAAAGGTATCAATCTTGCGGAAAGTCTGAAGGAAAGCCTCTTGGACGCAATCCTTGGCTTCGTCGTCGTCGACAATACGCCGAGCCGCCGCCAGCATACGGTCGCCATGTAATAATATTAATTGGCGATAGGCATCGGAATCATTGGAACGCAGGGCCGCCAACAATACAGCATCTTCGGTATCACGCAGGCCTGACGGTGTAGTGTCCATACTGCTCACGTTAGAGAGAAAACCCTGCAAAGTCACATTATAATGGACTGCGGGCGCATAAATTCAGGTTATCGATTTTCAAGTCACGGCATCTACGCACTGCGCCGATAGGCGATTCAAAGCCGCAAATGGATGAGTTGGCGAGGTATTCGACTGTTGAAGATTTGTGGTTCGTGCGATGGCCGCTCTCGTACATCTGACCGCCATGGATGGCGGGAATGCAGGAGGATTGCGGGAGCAATCCCTGCCCTGTGCTTCGCGGCACCTGCACATCTGACCGCCATGGATGGCGGGAATGCAA
>JAPULJ010000049.1 GCA_027295145.1 Alphaproteobacteria bacterium
CGGACTCGAACACGTCCCGATAGACCGGTTCGGCAATTTTGGCGACTTCGGGTTTGATCTCAGCCAGGGCCTTGCCGATATGCTCGTCGACGCTGAGATTGGCATCCCAAGCGAGCTCCTTGTTGATTTTCAGGTAGCGGATATCCGAATCGTACAGCGCCATTCCGACGGGTGCGTTGGAGAAGAATGCATTGAGCGTTTCCTCGCTTTCCTTGAGCGCCGATTCGGTGCGCTTGCGCTCGGTGATTTCACTGCGTGTGCCGATGATACCGCCGCCCGGCATATGCCGCTCGCGCACAAGCATCCAGCGACCGTCCTCCATCTCCATTTCCAATTTTCCCTCGCCGGCATGATGGAACTCGATCCGCTCGCGGATGTAGGCCTCTTCATCACCGTCGGGGATCGGAACCAGACCGCGTTCGACGCTGGCGCGCACCAACTCTTCGAAACTGACCCCCGGCTCGACCAGGTCCGATATGCCGGACAGCGGTCCTTTTTTGAATTCCTCGTTGAAAAGAACCAGACGATCGTCGGCGTCGTAGAGGACGATAGCGTCTGGGCTGCTTTCGATTGCTTCGGCGAGGAGAGCGTGGGCTTCGGCGGTTTCAGCCTCGCTTTTACGTAGTGCCGCTTCGACGCGCTTGCGTTCGGTGATGTCGCTGCGTGTGCCGATGATACCGCCGCCCGGCATATGCCGCTCGCGCAGAAGCATCCAGCGACCGTCCGTCATCTCGATTTCCAGTACTCCCTCGCAGGCAATATGGCGCTCCATCCGCCCGCGGATGTAGGCCTCTTCATCGCCGTCGGGGACCAAAATCAAGCCGTGTTCGACGCCGGCGCGCACCATTTCTTCGAAACTGACCCCCGGCTTCATCATGTCCGACAGGGCAGACCACGGTCCAGTTAGGCACGCAGTGTTGAAGAGAACCAGACGATCGTCGGCGTCGTAGAGGGCGATAGAGTCCGGGCTGCTTTCGATTGCTTCGGCGAGGAGAGCGTGGGCTTCGGCGGTTTCGGCCTCGCTTTTACGTAGTGCCGCTTCGGCGCGCTTGCGTTCGGTGATGTCGCTGCGTGTGCTGATGATACCGCCGCCCGGCATACGCCGCTCGCGCGCAAGCATCCAGCCACCGTCCGCCATCTCGACTTCCAGATTTCCCTCGCCGGCACGATGATGCTCGACCCGTGTGTGAATGTAGTCTTCGGTATTGCCGTCAGGAACCGAAACCATGCCGCGTTCGACGGCGGCGTGCAACAATTCTTCGAAACTGACCCCCAGCTTGATCCGGTCCGCCAGGGGAGACAGCAATCCAGTTTTGCACGCCGTGTTGAAGCGAACCAGACGATCGTCGGGGTCGTAAATGACGATGGCGTCCGGGCTGCTCTCGATTGCTTCGGCGAGGAGAGCGTGGGCTTCGGTGGTTTCGGCCTCGCTTTCCTTGAGCGCCGCTTCGACGCGCTTGCGCTCGGTGATATCGGTGGACACGGTGAGCAGGCGCTGTTTGCCGTCGATCTCGATCCACCCGATCGAAATCATGACCGGCGTGACACGCCCCTCCTTGCCGCCGAACTCGGTCTCGAAGTTGCGGACATATCCCTGCTTCTTCATCAGGGCGACAACATGTTCGCGATGCTCCGGGGTGACCCACATCTTCAGTTCCTTGGCTGTGCGCCCGATAACCTCGTCGCGCGTATATCCAGTTTGAACAAGCCAAGTATCGTTGACGTCGTAGAACAATCCGTCCTCAAGACCTGTTATGGCCATGATGTGCGGGCTAGTGTGAAAAATGGTCGACAATTGTCGCTCCGACTGCCGCAGCGCCTCTTCGGCCTGCTTGCGCTCGGTGATATCTGTGGCTACGGCGAGCAGGCGCTGTTTGCCGTCGATCTCGATCCACTCGCCCGAAATCATGATCGGCATGACGCGGCCTTCATTGCCGGCGAACTCGGTCTCGAAGTTGCGGACAAATCCCTGCTTCCTCATCAGGGCGACAAATTGTTCGCGATGCTCCGAATTGACCCAGATTTTCAATTCTTTGGTAGTATGTCCGATAATTTCGTCGCGCGAATATCCGATTGCGGCGAGCCAGGCATCATTGACGTCGTGAAACATTCCATCTTCAAAACCGATGACGGCGACGAAGTTCGGGCCGGTGTGAAATATTGCCGATAATTTTTGCTCCGACTGCCGCAGCGCCTCTTCGGCCTGCTTGCGCTCGGTGATGTCCTGCACCGTGCCGCGCATGGTTACCGGCTTGCCGTCTCCATCGTGCTCGATCTCAGCCTGTTCGTGGACGAACCGTACCTCGCCGGACGGAAGCAAGATGCGATGGTCGATGTTGTAGAGCGCGCGCTCGTCGAGCGCCGCGCTCAACGCCTCCTCCACCGCAGTTCGATCATCGGGATGTACGGTCGCGAGAAAGGCCTCGTATGTGGCGTCGAACTCTTGCGGTTCGAGGCCGAAAATGCTGTAGGTCTCGTCCGACCAGTGAAGGTCGTCGGTTACGACATCAAATTCCCAGCTGCCGATATGGGCGATGTGTTGGGCTTTGGCGAGGCTATCCTCGCTTCTGCGCAGCGCTTCCTCGGTCTTTTTGCGCTCGGTGATGTCGATGGACAGACCGATTTGGCCGATCGACTTGCCGGCAGCGTTTTTCAAGACCGAAATGGACAGTTGGACGAAGAATTCCTCTCCCGATTTACGGCGCCGGCGCACCTCCACATCCAGCCAGCTTAAATTTTCCGCCGGGGCAACCAATTTGTTTTTCAGGAAATCCTTCTGGCCTTCGGGATAGATGAGGGAAAGGTGCCTGCCGAGCACTTCTTTCTTGCTATAGCCGTACATTTTCTCGGCGGCTTTGTTCCACATGGTCACGCGCCATTCGAGGTCGGTTGCGATGACGGAATAGTGGGTCTGTTCGATGGCTTGCGATTGCAGGCGCAGTGTGTCCTCGGCCTTCTTGCGCTCAGTGATGTCAACGGACAGACCGATTGTGCCGATCGGCGTGCCGGCTGCGTTTTTCAAGACCGAAATGGACAATTGGATGAAGAACTCCTCGCCCGATTTACGGCGGCGGCGCACTTCGATTTCGTGCGAGCCCTTCATTTCTGCCGGTGCAATCAACTCGTTTTTCAGGAATTCCTGCTGGTCTTCGGGATAGATGAAGGAAATGTGCCTGCCGAGCGCTTCTTTCTCGCTATAGCCGAACAATTTCTCGGCCGCTTTGGTCCACATGGTCACGTGCCGTTTGAGGTCGGTTGCGATGACGGAATAGTGGGTCTGTTCGATGGCTTGCGATTGCAGGCGCAGTGTGTCCTCGGCCTTCTTGCGCTCGGTAATGTCAACGGACAGACCTATGCGTCCGATCGGCTTGCCGGCTGCGTCTTTCAAGACCGAAAGGGACAATCGGGAGAAGAACTCCTCGCCCGATTTACGGCGCCGGCGCACATCGATTTCGTGCCAGCCCTGCTTTTCTGCCGGGGCAATCACTTCGTTTTTCAGGAATTCCTGCTGGTCTGCGGGATAGATGAAGGAAACGTGCCTGCCGAGCGCTTCTTTCTCGCTATAGCCGAACATTTTCTCGGCGGCTTTGTTCCACACGGTAACGTTCCATTCAAGGTCGACTGCGAGGACGGAATAGCGGGTCTGTTCGATGGCTTGCGAATGCAGGCGCAGTGTATCCTCGGCCTTCTTGCGCTCGGTGGCGTCCCGGGCAACGCAGAAGAAAGTGCCGCCTTCGGCAGTTGAAGTCCATTCCAGCCAGCGAAAGGAGCCGTCCTTACAGAGGTGGCGATTCTGGAATTCAAGGGTTGGCACTCCCGCGCTGTGCCGGTCCAGCACCGCCAATGTATTCTCGACGTCGTCCGGATGTACGAAGTCGATAAACGGTTTGGATAGGAGTTCCTTGGTGGACCAGCCCAGGGTCTCTTCCCAGCGGGGATTGAGGGACTTGAAGTAGCCGTCGCTGCCGGCGATGCACATCATGTCCCGCGAAACCTCGAAGAACTGGTTCCGCTCCAGAGCCATTCGCGACCCGTGAATTCGGTTCTCCAGGATCACTGCGATCATGGTCATTGTGTTCTGAATGTAAGGGACATAGGGCCGGATCGCTGCTTCGTCGCTCACCTCGAATACCAGGGCCCCGAACGCCATAGCGCCGTACCTGATAGGGAGCACCAAGCGCGAGTCGTCCGGCTCTTGGGGAGCGATTTCGTCCACTTGTACGACGGCGGCAACGCCGGGGAAGTTCTCAAGGCTTCGACTTGCGAAATCAAGCAACGGCTCCTGCTCCGGCATCAGCGTTGCCATGTTCTGGATCAGGAGCAACCGAGCCAGCAAGTCTCCCCGGAGTGAAGGTCGGGCGCTCAATTTCTTTCGTTCATCTCGGCAAGTAACACCTCGGGCGGAATGAAGGAGGGGTTGCGGACCACCGCGCCCCGGACCACCATCAGCGGGTGGACCTTAAGGACGTCCATGATGGTCTTGCCGTTGAAACTTTTGGCGTCATACTGGCAAACAACCGTCACCGGGTGCTTTTCCAACAGCAGGTTGACCCGTGCTTCGAATTCGAACCACCGGTCCGCGCCCGGGATGTCGTTGATGGCTGGGCTCGCGTCGCCGATCGACCGGGCTGCCGGGGCGCCGCTTGCGACCGAATTCTCGTGGAACTCGGTCATTAGGTTGAGCGAACGCTCGGGGTCGAACCTGCCATCCTCGACAAAAGCGTCGCGGAACTTGCTGACACTAATCAGCCCGGCCTTTTCGCAGGTTTCATAGGAAATCCCATTTTCGGACAGGAACGCCGTCAGCGTGTCGGTCCCAGTATTGTCTGTGAAACAAGCTGTGCATTCCTCAGCCTGTAGGCCACTGAGGATGTATTTCATGAGCGATTCTTCCCGCTCGGCGTCGTCGCTGTAGATCTGGCAGATATGGGTGCCCGCAGGGAATTGTTCGTCCGTGAAGCCGAGCGATACCGTTGTATGAGATTGGTTCATGGTTCAGCTCCTACATCGCCAATAGAATTAGATAGTACGCTCAGAGCCGGTTTTGGGAACTATCCAGTGGTTGCGCCATGCCGGTCAATGCGCGCCTCATCACGTCTGAAAGGGCAACTGACCCGAAGCGGTAATCGCAGGACCAAACACGCGAATTATCCTCGGAGTTTATGGTTAACATATCATTAACCTTTGCATCCTCGGTGGCGTCCGGTGCAAGTGGGCGGGGCGGGGGCACGCGTTGGAGACAGTCAAACAATATCAGAGTTTTGGCATTGGACAGGGTCGTTCGGGGTCACCCGGGCTGGAATTCCGGCTTTACCGATTGATAAGAGATGGCGTGCCACTGTCGTGCCGCAGGATCGTTGGGAGCCCTCCCGCGAGGGTCGATCAAGGCGGACGCCGATGGTGCAGTCACTTATACAACTGCCTCGCGGGATCAAGCTGAAGGCTGGTCTGGTCCTGGTTCTTTGCCTGTTGACAATCGCATTTTCGATTTTCGCTGCGAGTCTGGGTCATTTGAGTATCGATGAGATTGTCTACCACCTGATGACCCGTAGCCTCTATACCGCCGGGAGCCTCGATGTCCT
The DNA here is from genome assembly GCA_027295145.1 of Alphaproteobacteria bacterium. Classification (GTDB taxonomy): domain Bacteria; phylum Pseudomonadota; class Alphaproteobacteria; order JAPULJ01; family JAPULJ01; genus JAPULJ01. The sequence goes on from JAPULJ010000049.1 coordinate 5,583, forward strand.
GAACGGATACCGTGATTTCCCGTCGGTCGGCTTCGTATTTCCCACCACACTTGTCTACGATGGCAGGCTGGTCTCCCAATATCCGGTGTTTCACAGCGTTCTGGCGATGCCTTTTTACGCAGTGGCGGGGTATAGAGGCCTGTTTCTGCTCAATGCGGTGGCATTCTGCAGCGTCGTCTGGCTGTGCTACCTCACGGCACAGCGGATCTTTTCCAATCGTTCGCTTTCCCTCAGCGCGTGCCTGATTTTCATTCTCGCGACCTTTGCCTGGGACTACGCGCAGGCGGCCTGGCCTCATTCGCTGTCGACGTTGTTCGTGGCCGCAGCGGTGTTCCTGGCGTTGCTTGCCGCGCAAAGCCCGGGAACCTCGCGGGCTATCCAGTTCGCCGCTGCCGCGGGGTTGGTGGCGGGCATCGGGATCGGCGTGCGGATCGATGTAATGTTCGTCCTGCCGGCGCTGATCTTACCGCTGCTCTTCGCCCGTCCTGTGCGGTTGTGGCCGGCGATCGCTTGCGGACTGGGCGTGCTACCCGGCCTGGCGGTCTTGGCGATGGTCAACCATGCCAAGTTCGGTGTCGCCTCGCCGTTTTCCTACGGTGCCAGGCCGGCCGGTTCCGGCGGCGATCCTCTCGCCTACCTGCCGATCGCACTCCTCGGGCTCGGCGCGGCTGCGGTGACTTGGTTGGCAACGCGGCCGCGCGGCCAGGCGATGCTTGGCAAGAACCGCTGGATGACCGCCGGCGTTTTAGGTCTTGGCGCCGGTGCCTTGCTATTTGTGCCGGAGGTCACCGCCTTGGTGAGCAAGTTGGCCGGCGGCTTCTACCAGCTCATCGTCGATTTCCGTGGCCGCGATCCTGGTATCGTCGAGGTTGGGCTGACGCGCGGGCCGGGCGGCGGTATGGTCTATTTCGGGGCGCTGAAGAAATCGTTACTGCAGAGCCTTCCCTATCTCGTCGTTTTGGCGATCCCTATCGGGGCTCTCATTCGCGATCCGCGTCACCGGCTGGCGATAGCCATGCTCTTTCTCGTTCCGGCTGGCTATATCGGGTTCTATTCATACTCCGCTTGGCACGGGGGAATGTCCCTCAATCTGCGCTACTTCGTGCCGGTACTGCCCTTTACCTCGATCCTCACCGCCTACGCGTTGCACGCGCTGGCAAAAAAGGCCGCCGGCGGCGCCTTCGGGTATCGCCTCGGTATCGGCCTGTCGGCTCTACTTGTGGCGGCGGTGATGGTACTGGCGCCGTTCTTTACCCTGCCAATTGCGCGGGCGGAGACGGTTCTGCTCACGCTGCCGCTGGTTCTTTCGTTCATCGTTTTCGTGGCAACCGCCGGCAGCATGTTCGCGAGGCTCAAACTCGGGGCCGTTATCGCGCAATCGGCCTTGGCCGGCCTCCTCATAGCGCTGACCTGGTCGGGCATCATTGCCTTCACCTACGATGTGCCGCGCGCCTGGGCCAAGCGGGCAATCGTCGTCGAGGGCAGCGCCAAGGTTTCGCCGTTGATTGCCCGGCGCTCGTTGATCATTGTCGAGCGCTTGACCCATTTTACCAGTCTCTACGCTCGAGGCGACATCACCATTGCCGAGCCGATGCGAGACGATTTCGCAAGTTTTCGGGCGCTCGTCGTATTCCATTTCCGTGCTCGGCGAGCAGTCTATGCTTGGTTTTCCGAAGAGAAATGGGACGAATTGAAGAAGCGCGGTTTGCTCCGGTCGATCACGGCGACGCAATTGACCGAGGTCGCGGGTCACGCCTTTTTCCGGCTGCGGCCGAAACCTCCGCGAATCGGTGTTTTAAAGAAGGCCTCCGCGCCAAAACGCTAAAGCATATTTTAACCCTGAACTTCATAAACTGGCCTAGGTCGGCTCTCGCCTCGCGCCGGCCGGTGGCACAGGCCCGTCAGGCGACCGCCGAGGCAATCCGGCGAAGCGGTCTGGTTCGACTATTCGAGCGGTACCGAGCTCCATGAAGCTGATCGTCCAAATCCCCTGCTTCAACGAAGAAGCGACCTTGCCGGCGGTGATTCGCGACATTCCGCGCAAGATTGCGGGCGTCGATACGATCGAGATCCTGGTTATCGACGATGGATCGAGCGACCGGACAGCCGAGGTCGCCCGCGAGCACGGCGTCGAGCACATCGTCCGCCACACGACAAACAAGGGGCTTGCCCGCGCCTTCCGGACGGGTATCGAAGCCTGCCTGCGGCGCGGCGCCGATATCATCGTCAACACCGACGCCGACAATCAGTATTTCGGCGGCGACATAAAAAAGCTGATTGCGCCGATCCTTGACGGATGCGCCGATATCGTCGTCGGTGACCGCGGCACCCGTAACAACCCGAATTTCTCGCTTGGCAAGAAGGGCTTGCAGATCATTGGCAGTGCTCTGGTAAGGCGTCTGTCGCGGACGACGGTCCCCGATGCAGTGAGCGGGTTTCGCGCGATTTCGCGCGAGGCGGCGCTGCAGCTCAATATCGTCTCCTCGTTCAGTTACACGATCGAAATGCTGATCCAAGCCGGGAGCAAACGCTTGAGCGTTGCCTCCGTGCCGATCGCAACGAACCCCAAGACCCGCGAATCGCGGCTATTCCGCAGCATCCCGCAATTCCTCATCCGATCCGGGACGACGATCGTGCGCATGTACGCCATGTACAAGCCACTGCGCGTGTTCTTCTTCATCGGTATGTCTTTGGTTTTGATTGGCGCGCTGCCGGTCGTGCGGTTTCTATATTTCTACATTGTCGGCGGCGGTCAGGGGCACGTGCAATCGCTGATCCTGGGCGGTGTCTTCCTGATCATCGGCTTCATCACGCTGCTGATCGGCATGCTCGCCGATCTCATCGGCTTCAACCGCCAGCTCATCGAAATGACGCTTCAGAAAATCTCACGGATCGAACTCGAATTGGAGCGCGATGGCATCACGGGAACGCAGCCGGACGCCAAACTCGATGTCAGGAAAATCAAGAAAGAGCTGGCAGCCTTACGCCGGCGTGCCGGATGATGCGAAATACCAAGGCAACCCCCTCGATGGGCGAAGACACCCGGCCCCGGGTGATCTTCGATTCGCATCACCCCAAGGACTATCTAGCGATTCGCAAACTCGGGCAGCGTTGCTTGGACCAAGGCATGCAGGTGCTGTGGACCATCCACGACAAGGATGTGCTGGTACCGCTAATTCGCGAGAACGGATATGAGCCGCTTGTGCTTACCCGGGCGCAGAAGGGCCTCGTACGCAAACTGAGCGAGCTTATTGTCTACGACTGGAAACTGGCTGCGCTGGCGCGTCGTGTTCGGCCATTGGCGCTCGTTGGTAAAACAGTGACGCTTGCGCATGTCGGATGGCTGCTCGGTATTCCGACCTTGCTGATCAATGACGACAGTGCGGCCGCCAACCCGCAATACCGCTATCTCGCGATGCCATTTGCAACACGCATCGTGACTTCCGAATGCCTCGGCGAGGATTACGGTAGCCGACAACGCACTTATCCCGGCCTGATGGAGCTTGCTTATCTCCACCCCGATGATTTTGTGCCCGATCCGAACGTCCGTGCCGAACTGGGCATGAGTGCAGAAGAGCGCTTGTTCCTGATCCGCCTCGCCGCGTTCGACGCCTATCACGACGTCGGCGGGCGAGGTCTTTCGCGCGATCTGCTCGGCCGCGTGCTCAAGCGCCTGGACCCTCATGGGCGCACGTTCATTGTCTCGGAGGCTCCGCTTGCCGGCGATCTGCTACGCTACGAGCTGCCGCTGGCCGCGTCGCGACTGCACCATTTGATTGCCGCTGCGGACTTGGTTCTTGGCGATGGCCTGACGGTATGCGTGGAAGCCGCATTGCTGGGCGTACCGGCGATTGCGATCGGCTCCTACATTGGCAAGCACCGCTATGCCGATACGATCGAGAAGCGCTTCGGGCTGATGTACGGTTTCAAACCGGAGCAGGAGACGGCGTTCCTGGCGTGTCTTGACGAGCTGCTTGTCCGTCCCGGCGTCCGCGAGGAATGGGCACGCCGTCGGGCTGTCATGCTCGGCGAGTGGAACGATCCGACCGATATTTATTGGGAGGAGCTGACTGGGCTAATTGCCCCGGCGCCGGGCTCGACCGCGGCGAGGGTGCGCAACCCAGCGGCTCCGCCGCGGCGGATTTCGCAGCCCTCATCGCCAACGGCGAGCGGACGAGCCGCAACGGTGCGCATGGAGACGGCGGATTGTCGGGCCGTGCGCCGCAATAGCAATCGGCAATGACCGCGAACCGCAGTTCAAGCAAACCCAAGCGACCCATAGTTACGGTTATCGTTGCCGTGCGCAACGGTGCACGCAACTTGCAGCGCTGCATCGACAGCGTTGCCAAGCAGACTTTGCCGAACAGTGAGCTGATCGTAATGGACGGCGGCTCCACCGACCGCACGGTTGAGATACTGAAGGCCAACGCGTCGGCCGTCGGCTACTGGGAGAGTGTTCCGGACCGGGGTATTTTCCATGCGTGGAACAAGGCTGTTGCACGGGCCCAGGGTGAGTGGCTCTGCTTTCTTGGGGCAGACGACTACCTTTGGGCGCCGGACACGCTGGAACAGTTCCGCCCGCACCTCAAGGCAGCGACCCCAGCCCACCGCGTTGTTTACGGGGCGCTCGCAGTGGTTGCTCGTTCTGGCGAGACGATTGCGGTCATCGACCAGCCCTGGCAGTACGCGCGCCGCCGCTTCTTTGTCGCAATGAGCATTCCGCACCCCGGCACCTTTCACCACCGCTCGTTGTTCGCGGAGCATGGGCCATTCGATGAAAGCTTCCGGCAAGCGGGCGATTACGACTTTCTGTTGCGTGAGTTCAAATCGCACGCGCCACATTATGTGGCCGGTCTAATCCAGGCGGGCTACGAAGAGGGCGGCGTGACCACGCGCCTTGGCACGGCGCTACGCGGTATTCGCGAACGCCGGCGGGCGCTCGTCGGAAATGGAATTCCGGTGTCGCCGGTTCGCGCAGCCTGGATGTATGCCGAGGATTTGGGCCGGGCCGGTCTGCGCAGCCTACTTGGCGAGGCGGCGATGCGCCGGGTCCAGCGTGCCTATCGGGCACTTGTCCAATGCGGCGCGGTACGGGCTAGCAAGGCGGCTCGATCGGAAGCAGACACAGCATGACAACAGCGGACGGACGCCGCATCGACTTTTTCCTTATCGGGCCGCCGAAATGTGGCACGACGACAGTCCATGACGTCCTGCGCCGCCATCCCGACATTTTCCTGCCGGCGAGCAAGGACAAGTCTTACTTGGTGGACGCTGTTCCCAACTACGTCACTGAGGACGAACTCTCCGCATACTACACACAGTATCGCGGCGAGGTGCTGATCGGGTGTTCTGAGGCGAACCTGATATGCTCTGCCTCAGCTCTCCGGCGCTTGCACCGCTACAATCCGAATGCCCGCTTGATCACGGTTCTGCGCAATCCGGTAGAGCGGGCATATTCGGCATTTTGGTATTGGCGCAGTAACCTGCTCGAAGATTGTGCCGCGTTTGAGGATGCGCTCGCCCGCGAGCCTGAGCGTGAGCGTGGCGACTACCGGGCGGCAAATCTCTGTTATCGCGGTCAGGGTCGATACGCCGGTCACCTTGAGGAAGTACTTGCCCTATTCCCGGCGGAAAACCTGTTCGTCGCCCTGTTCGAAGATTTGCGGTCGGACCCGGAAGCGGTCTTGAGCGAGCTCATGTCATGGCTCGGTGTGGATCCGGCGAAGGTTAATCCAGAGGCGATGCGACAGCACAGCAATGCGGCTAACATGCCGCGATCGCACATCGTCCAGCGGGTGTTCGCCCGCCCGCCCAGCTGGCTTCGTGGCGCCTACCACGCGGTGTTACCGGCACGCGCGAAGGCGGTTCTACGGGCGCGCATCATCGAGCCGATACTGATGTGCAATCGTACGCCCTTCCGCTATCCGCCGATGGCTGCCGAGACGCGGGCCGAGCTTACCGCCTATTTCACGCCCCATAACGAGCGACTCGCGGCCATGCTCGGGCGCAATCTCGAAGCGTGGCGATGATGGCGGCCGCGCGTTTCGCACCGACCCGGCTCGCCCGTACTTTTGCGGCCCTCCTGGGGGGCCAGCTCGGCGGACGAACTATTCGGTTGATCTACATCGTCGTGCTTGCGCGCCTCATCGAGCCGTCGCAGCTCGGTGTCTACCTCTACGGAATTGCGGTCTACATTGCGCTCATGGGTCTCGCCGGGTTCGGCCAAGGCCTCCTCCTCGCCGCCCGGGTGCCGCAGCGGAGCGCCGTTGCTACCTGGTTCGCCCACTCTCTTACGATCCGTTTGGGGGCGAGCGCGTTTGCCGGCGCCGTCGGCCTGGTATTCCTGTGGACCCAGGAAAGCGACGCCTCGATCCGTGCAACCGTGGCGCTCTTCGTTGGCGCTCTCCTCGCTCGCAGCATTGCCGCATGGGTGCGCGAGGTGCATGTGGCGCTGGAAGACGTGGCATGGATTCCGCGATTCGAGACGGGATTCCGCCTTGCCGAGGCAGTTATTGGCATCGCCCTTGTGCTTGCCGGGCTTGGCGTTGTCTGGCTCGCCGGCTTACACTTCGTTGTGTGGGCGCTCGAGGCCGCATCGAGCACGCGGCTAATGATGGCCCGCGGCCGTTGGCCGGCCCGGTTGGGGTATCGTTGGCGGCTCTTGCGGCCAATGCTCGGCGCATCGTTCTGGCATATGGCCAGTATCGGACTAATCGTTGTTATTAGTCAGGTAGGTGTTGTGGGGCTGAGACTTCTCGATGCTCCGTCCGCGGCAGTGGCGCAGTTCGCAATTGCCGCCCAGGGTTTGTTCGCTCTGCTTCTTGTTCCGAGCACCCTCGCTGCAGCCCTTGTTCCCGCCCTCAGCCGAGTGCATCGCCGTGGTGCAGGCGACGATCAACGGGCGGTGACGACGCTCGTACGTTGGACCCTCGCGGCCGGTGTTGCCGTGGCGGTGCTTGTCGAAGGCTACGGCGCCCCGGCGGTTGCCTACGTGCTGGGGCCGCGATATGCCGACACAGCCACTTATTTCGCAATGCTTGCCTGGGCTACCGGGCCATATGCCGCGGCTATCGTCTCTATTCAGGCGCTCAACGCACTGGGCCAAAAGCGGCGAGCGGCGGCAGTCGCTGCCATCATGTTGGCAACGCACATCGCGCTCCTCGCGGTCTTATTTTCTCACGCAGGAGTGATTGGCGCCTGTCTTGCCTTGATCGCCGGTGCGCTCCTTGGCTGCGCGATCGGCGCCTCGTTTCTCGGCGTGGCGACAAAAGTTCGTGGTCTTGTGTGGTGGCTCGTGCCACTCATTGTCACGGCAAGCGCCGCGGCGTTGATGCGGCTCGTGCCGGTGAGCGCGCCGCTACTGGCCTTGCCATTGTTCGTCCTGGTGCTCGTGGCACTTGCGGCGACCCGGGTGGTTGCTCGCGAGGAACTTGCTTACATTGGGCGCCGGTTCTCTCGCGGTGCCACCCAGACAAATAGCTACGATCGGGATCCCACCCGTCGCCCCAGCGAGCATTCTGCCTCCAACATGGCCTCCCAATAACCTGCCGATAACGAATCTCGACCGTGGCGGCGCTCTGCCCGCTGGATCTAAAGGTTTGTTGACCGGTGGGCATCGGCACCCATACCCGCTGCGAATCAGTCTGTGCTGTTCCCCCAATAATCGACGGAGGCCCGCGCCCAAGCCAGCCGATTGTGCACTTTCACAGTATTCGAAGAGGCTCGGTTCTCGCACGGAGATTGTTGGCGTCGGATTTCCTTTTTGCGGTGATTGCTTAACCGATCACACTCTTCGCTAACGCTTATGGCGCTATTATGCCCATTGCCGTACAATCAGCAGGTTGAGGGAGGAAGTCTCAGAACAATGATCGCCACCTACGACCCGCTACTGGTTACGTTGTCCGTCGTCATCGCAATCCTCGGCTCCTACACGGGGCTGCGCTTGGCGCGGCGGCTTATGCCAAAAAGCGGCTCGGCGCGCAAGGCGTTGCTGACCGGAGCTTCGGTAGCGATTGGCTCCGGGATCTGGTCGATGCATTTTATCGGGATGCTGGCGATGCAGCTCCCGGTGACGGTCAGCTACGACGTTCTGCTGACCCTGATTTCGGCATTGGTGGCGATCCTGGTCACCGGACTCGGGCTGTTCCTGGCGAGTTATGGTGACCTTACGATACGCAAATTGGCCATCGCCGGGTTGTTCATGGGGCTCGGCATATCGACAATGCACTATATCGGCATGGCGGCCGTTCGCGCCAACGTCGCCCATGAATATGACGCGCGCCTGGTGGTGGCTTCCGTCCTGATCGGCATCGGCGCCTCGACGCTGGCGCTGTGGCTGACTTTCGCGCAAAAGAACCCGTGGCAGAGGATCGCCGCCGCAATCGTCATGGGGCTGGCGATTTCCGGCATGCACTACACTGCCATGTCGGCGATGACATTTGGGCCGGCGGAAGTTCCCGTGGTCATCTTGGCGCCGCTGCTCAGTCCCCAACTTTTGGCCATCGTCGTTGCCGTTGCCGCGTTTTTAATTTTCGGCTTTACGCTCCTGGTGGCGCTCCCCGACGGGCCTCGGAAACACGCTGATCGCGATGCCACGGTCGAGGATGAGTTGGAGGCGCTGCACGCCGCCCAAGGACCGGCACAACCGGCGCCGGCGTCGTCACCTGGGGGGCCACTCGTTAAACTTCCCGTGCAGAAAAACAAGAGAACCCTATTGCTTGACTTGGCAAGCGTTGTCAGCGTCCGGGCGGATGCGCATTACACGCGCATCTATGACGGCAACGAAAGTTACTTCTGTTCGCTGTCGCTATCCGAATTGGAAGCCAGGCTTGATCCGCGAATGTTCTTGCGCGTGCATCGCAGCTACATCGTTAACCTACAACACGCCAGGTCCTTCGAGCGGCGTAATGAGCAGGGTCTTATCCGCCTCGCCGGACGGGCCGCGCCCAGCGTGCCGGTGAGCCGCCGCAACGTGCCGAAGCTTCGCACTGCCCTCGGCCTGAACCACTAATATCGCCGTTCGTGCGGCTGAACCGTCGTTGGTGCGCCTCACAAGCCGCTTACGAGCTTTCTCTAGCTTGCCTCAATGGGGCCCGTAAGCTGGATGGCAGGTCATAGGGGGTTCAACTTTGCCGTTTTTTCGGCAAGGCGTTGGGTCCTTTAGGCCGGCGTTTGAAACCGACGCCGAAAAATCGGCGGCGGCCAACAATAACTTTACAAAGGGAGGAGGCCCATGATCCCGGGAGCCTTCGAATACCATCGGCCGGGCTCGGTCGACGAAGTCATAAATCTGTTGACCAAGTTTGGCGACGACGGTCGCGTCATCGCCGGCGGGCACAGCCTGCTGCCAATGATGAAGCTGCGCCTCGCGGTGCCCGAGCATCTCATCGATCTGCGGGACGTCGAAGGCCTCGGCGGCATATCCCACGATGGCGGCACGATCACCATTGGCGCGATGACCACCCAGCATGAGGCATTGGCTTCGGACAGCTTGAGCAAGCACTGCCCGATCCTCCAGGAGGCGGCGGAATTGATCGCCGATCCGCAAGTGCGCTATTTCGGTACCATCGGCGGCAACGTCGCCAACGGCGATCCGGGCAACGATCTGCCGGCAGTCATGCAAAGCCTGGATGCCAGCTACCTCTTGCACGGCCCCAATGGGGAACGCGAAGTGCCGGCGCGCAGCTTCTACGAAGGGGCCTATGACACGGCGATGGCGGAGGACGAATTGCTTGTCGCCATAAAGGTGCCGGTGCCCCCTGCCGGACACGGCCATGCTTACGAAAAGCTGAAACGCAAAGTCGGCGACTATGCCACCGCGGCAGCGGC
>JAPULJ010000490.1 GCA_027295145.1 Alphaproteobacteria bacterium
TACCAGCGCCGAGACTTACGCTCACGACGGCCGAAGCGGCGATATCAACCTCCTTCTGTGGCCGATAAACTTCACCCTCGCCTACGTGGGATTTACGGTGTTGGAACCCTTTGTCGCCTACGGCGTTGAGGCCGGATTGCGTTATTCGGATTCGGGCGTGGTTGAGACGCGGCTGAAGGAAATCGAAGCGAAACTGGCCGCATGCATGGCAGACCCGGAAGCCGTGCCAACAATCCCATTCAACACCATGAGCGAATGGGGCGCCGACGGCCGCATCCAACCTGGCGCACCCGCCCACAGCCCTTTTATCCGCCACCGGGAGCGGTTGGAGCTGGACTAGAGCACCGCGAAAATGAGGTTAGCGACGAAAGGCCTACGTTCCGTCCTACTCTTCACAATCATCGCGACCAGCGGCGCAGGATTGCCTCTCTGGCATCGTTCCGGCATCATTCGGACAGCAATGATGCAATAATCCGCCGTGGCATTCACCGGCAGGAACAGAGGCCAACCGGCTATGCAAACACTGGCACTCGGGGATCTCATCGAATTCGCAGCGGACAAACGAATTCGCAAGCGCTTGATCATGGCTAACCGGATCGAAGCCGAACTGGTTTGCTACGCGCCCGGACAGGCAACGGTCGAGCACCATCATGTCGGCCAGGACGAGATCTTCTATATCGTCGAAGGCAGCGGTGCGATCACCGTCGATGGCGAGACGACGCAGGTCTCCGCCGGCAGCATGGTGCTGGCGCCGGCCGAATCGAAGCACTCGGTTCAGAGCGACCCGGACAGCAATATGGTGATGATGTTCTTCAAAGCGCCGGGCCGGGGCGCCGGGAAATCGAATAAGACCTGACCAGCGCCAAATGCCGAGAGACATAACAATGACCGAGAAACTTTTTCTGTCCTCGCTGGTCGGCTCCTACCCCCAACCTGACTGGCTAATCGACCGCGAGAAGCTGCGCGGCCGCTTTCCCCCGCGGGTGCGCGCGCTGGAACTGTGGCGTATCGATGCGAAATATCTCGATGAAGCGCAGGACGACGCCACCCGCCTCGCCATCGCCGATCAGGAGCGCGCCGGGCTCGATATCATCACCGACGGCGAGATCCGACGGGAGAGCTATTCGAACCGCTTCGCCACCGCCCTGGAAGGCGTCGATATCGAAAACCCAGGTCAAGCGCTCGACCGTTCGGGCAACCCCAATCCGGTGCCGCGCGTGGTCGGCAAGATCAGTCGCAAGCGCCCGGTCGAGGTCGGTGATCTTGAATTCCTGAAGGCCAACACCGACCGCATGGTCAAGATGACCGTCCCCGGCCCGTTCACCATGAGCCAGCAGGCGCAGAACGATTTTTACGCCTCCGACGCCGAACTGGCGCTCGATTACGCGGCCGCGGTCAACCAGGAGATCAAGGATCTTTTCGCCGCCGGCGCCGATATCGTCCAGATCGACGAGCCCTATATGCAGGCGCGCCCCGAGAAGGCCCGTGAGTATGGGATCGACGCTCTGAACCGGGCGCTCGACGGGGTCGAAGGCACGACCGCGGTGCATATCTGTTTTGGCTACGCGGCGATTATACATGAGCGCCCCGAAGGTTATTCCTTCCTGCCCGAATTCGACAGCTGCGCTTGCGACCAGGTCTCGATCGAGACGGCGCAGTCGGGACTAGACTGCAAGGTGCTGGAGACTTTGCCCGACAAGACCATCATCCTCGGTGTCATCGATCTCGACGATATGAGCATCGAGGACCCCGAGACCGTCGCCGGGCGCATTCGGCGCGCCCTGCCCCACATGGACGCCAAACAGATCATCGTTGCACCCGACTGCGGCATGAAGTACCTGCCGCGCGAGGTCGCCTTCGGTAAGATGCAGGCGATGGTCGCGGGCGCTGAAATCGTGCGCAAGGAGCTGGGGCCGACGGCGGCGAAATAGTAGAAGAGCCAGGAAATCATCCCAGGAAATCGATATGGAATTCGGGATACTTTTTACCTCCCAGCCCAACCTGGCGATCGACACCTATCCGTATCGCGAGGTGCACCAGCGCGTGACAGGCGAGATTCAGCTCGCCGACCGGCTGGGCTACGACGTCGCCTGGCTGGCCGAGCACCATTTCTCGGACAAGTACGGCATAATTCCCGACGTGATGACGTATGCCGGCTACCTCGCCGGCCAGACCAAGAACATCAAGCTGGGGACCGGCGTCGTCGTCCTGCCGCTCAATAATCCGGTGCGGGTAGTCGAGAACGCCTGCTTCGTCGACCAGCTCTCGGGCGGCCGCTTTCGGCTCGGTCTCGGCTCGGGCTATCGGAAGTACGAGTTCGACGGGCTGGGGGTCGATTTCGACAGCCGCCGCGAGGTTCAGATCGAATCGCTGGAAGTCCTGATGAAACTGTTCCACGAGCACCGCATCCGAGTCGACGGTAAGGCGGTGCGCGCGCATATTGATGGAGAATTCGAGCTGTTCCCGCGCGGTCCTCAGGAACCCCATCCACCTCTCTATATGGCGGTCGGCTCCGAGCAATCGATGACCGCCGCCGCGCGATACGGCTTCGCAATCATGCTGTCCTCGCTGCCGGGGACGAGCGTGCTGGAGACCCAGACCGCCCGCTACCGCGAGCTGATATCAACCGTCGAATCGCGCTTCGCGAAGAACCCGGCGCGCGGCGAGGTGCTGGTCAACCGCTTCATCCATGTCGCCGAGACCGACGCGGAGGCGCGCAAGGAAAGCGAAGATGGGGTGCTCAAGCACATCGCCCACATTCAGAGCCAGGGCAACTATATGACGACGGTCGACAGCGCTGTCTCCGGCGCGCGCTACGACGACCTGCTGGGCGACGTCCTCCTGCACGGACGACCCGACACGGTAGCGGAAGGGCTCGCCGAATTACAGCAACGCACCGGCATGACCGGCGTCATTCTGCACTATCCGCCCCACTACGGCCCCGTCGCCATCGCCCGCTCCCTCGCTCTCTTCGCCGAGGAAGTGATGCCGAAATTCCGAAACGCGAAATCAGGCGACAACGCGGTCGAATAAATCTCTGTGTTACCCCCCGTAGAAGACGTTGTCGCCAAGCTCGGACATCGGCAGGATGGCTTTGTCGGGGCGGCCTTCGGGGTCTTTTTCGACATTGGCGTCGACCACTTCGCCAATGACGATGTGGTGGTCGCCGCGCTCGACGATCTCGACGATCTTGCACTCGATCGAGGCGATGGCGTTGTCGAAGATCGGCGCGCCGGTCGAGCCGGTGCGGTAGGGCTCGCCGCCGATCCGCTCGCCCTCTTTCTTGACCGGCTTGAAGAAGGTGAAGGCGGTCGCTTTCTGGCCACGACCGAGGATGTTGAGGGCGAAACAGCCGGCTTTCTTGATCGTGCCGTAGGCGTTCGAATCGACCTTCAACCCGACGACGAGGAGCGGTGGCGCGAAAGCGGTCTGGGTGACCCAGTTAACCGTCGCGGCGGCGATCTCTCCGCCCGCCTCGGCGGTCATCACATACATCGCATAGGGAATCATCCTCAGGGCTGTCTTCTTGGCTTCCGCATCCATCATCCGTATCCGTTGTTCTTGTTGCTTTCGTCCATCGGTGGTGTGGCGTTCCGGCCCGGTCACGTCAAGCGGGGATTGCGCATGCAGCTCGTAAATCGAGCGCTCACGCCCGGGGTCCCGCCTCCGAGGCACATCGGCGCTGGATTTCAGCCAGTGCGGTTGATCAGGTGATAGCCAAAATTGGTCTCGACGATGTCGCTGACCGCGCCGGTGTCCAGGGCGAAGGCGCTCTGCTCGAACTCAGGCACCATCATGCCGCGACCGAAGGCGCCGAGGTCACCGCCACGGGCCGAGGACGGGCAGTCCGAATGGGTCCGCGCCAGCGCCGCGAAATCACCGCCGCCCGCGATCTCCGTTTTCAGCGTCTCGATCTGTTCCTTGGCCTCGTCCTGGCTGCGCCCCGATTCGGCGCCGAAGCCAATCAGGATATGCGATGCGGTGATCTCGTCGGACATAACAACGCCTCGTGATTGTTGTTTTTTGGGGGTAAAGGCTGAAACCTGCTTACCGTCTTAGGCCAAGCAAAGCTGATTCGCAACGCCCTACTCCGCCGCCTCCTTGTTCTCCGCCGGCTCGCCGTAGCCGCCGCCGGACGGGGTCTCGATGACGAAGACGTCCCCCGGGCCCATCTCGATGATGTCGGTGCCCGACAGCTCGACCCGGGTCCCGTCGGCGCGCTCGACCCAGTTGCGGCCGAGCTCGCCTTGGCTGCCGCCGCCAGCGCCAAAGGGCGGCACCGTGCGGTGCGAGGACAGGATCGCAGCGGTCAACGGTTCGAGAAAACGCATCCGCCTTGTCGTGCCGTTGCCGCCCCGGTGGCGGCCTGCGCCGCCCGAACCGCGCCGGATCGAAAAGGATTCGAGCAGCACCGGGAATCGCCATTCGAGGATTTCGGGGTCGGTCAGGCGGGCGTTGGTCATGTGGGTGTGAACGGCGTCGGTGCCGTCGAAATCGGGCCCCGCGCCCGAGCCGCCGCAGATCGTTTCGTAATATTGGTATGTGTCGTTGCCGAAGGTGAAGTTGTTCATCGTTCCTTGCGCGCTGGCCAGCACGCCGAGGGCGCCGTAGAGCGTGTCGGTGATGGCCTGGCTGGTCTCGACATTGCCGGCAACGACGGCGGCGGGATATTTCGGGCTCAGCATCGAGTCCTCGGGGATGATGATCTCGATTGGCTTCAAGCAACCGGCGTTCATCGGGATGTCGTCGTTGACCAGGGTGCGGAAGACGTAGAGGACGGCGGCCTGGCAGACCGCGGAAGGAGCGTTGAAATTGTTCGGCTGCTGGGGCGAGGTGCCGGTGAAATCAACCGTTGCGTTGCGCGCCTTGCGATCGATCGAGATCGTCACCTTTATCTCAGAGCCCTGATCCATTGCATAGGTAAAGTTGCCCGGCTCGAGCACGCCGATGACCCGGCGCACTTGTTCTTCGGCGTTGTCCTGGACATGGCTCATATAGGCATGGACGACGTCGAGCCCGAAATGCTCGACCATGCGCCGCAGTTCCTGGACGCCCTTCTCGCAGGCCGCGATCTGCGCCTTGAGGTCGGCGATGTTCTGGTAGGAATTGCGCACCGGATATTTCCCCGATCGCAAAAGCGCTTCGATCTCCTTCTCGCGGAAATGGCCCTGCTCGACGAGGACGAAATTGTCGATCAGTACGCCTTCCTCCTCGACCGTCGTCGAATTGGGCGGCATCGAGCCGGGGGTGATCCCGCCGATATCGGCGTGGTGCCCGCGCGAGGCCACATAGAATAGGATGTCCTTGCCGGTCTCCTCGAAGACCGGCGTGACAACGGTCACGTCGGGAAGATGAGTGCCGCCGTTGTAGGGCGCGTTGAGCACGTAAACATCGGCCGGCTTCATCGTACCCTGGCGTTCGCGGATGATGGTCTGCACGCTTTCGCCCATCGAGCCGAGATGGACCGGCATGTGCGGGGCGTTGGCGATCAACTCGCCCTGGCGGTCGAAGATAGCGCAGGAGAAATCGAGGCGTTCCTTGATGTTTACCGAATAGCTGGTGTTTTCCAGCACCGAGCCCATCTGCTCGGCGATCGACATGAACAGGTTGTTGAAAATCTCGAGCATCACCGGGTCGACCTGGGTGCCGATCGCCGACGCGCGTTCGAGCGGCACGACGCGGCTAAGTACGACATGGTCGCGTTCGGTGACCTCGGCGCGCCAGCCTGGCTCGACAATGATGGTGGCGGTGCGCTCGCGCACGATCGCCGGCCCATCGATGGTGTCGCCCGGGGCCAGTTCCTCGCGGTCGTAGATCGGTGTATCGTGGGCGAGCCCGTCGCTATGCATGACCGCCGTCGCCAGCGGTGGCGGCAACACGCGCTCGACGATGCCCAGAACCGGGTCCTCGACTTGCTCGGTGTGGCCGACGACTTCCACCGACACAGCCTCGACGATCAGCGCCTTGTCCGGCACGGCGAAGCCGTAGCGCTGCTTGTGAGCGGCTTCGAATGCGGCAACGATATCGGCGCGCACGCCGAAGTCTACGAGGAGCGCCGAATCTGTGCCCTCATAGCGCAGGTGGAGCTTTTCGAGCACCTCCATATTGTCCTCGGCAATGCCCTGGCCCTGCATCTCGGCCCGGCCCTGCACCGCCAGCTCGGCGAGGTCGGTTTTGAGGCGTTCCACCAAACTATCGTCGAGTGCCGCTTCGACTGCCCGCTCGCGCATCACCCGCATATCGGCCAGCCCCATGCCGTAGGCCGAGAGCACTCCGGCGAAGGGATGCAGAAACACCCTGGTCATGCCCAACGCGTCGGCGACAAGACAGGCGTGCTGGCCGCCGGCGCCGCCGAAACAGGCGAGGGTGTATTCGGTGACGTCGTAGCCCCGCTGGATCGAGATTTCCTTGATCGCGATGGCCATGTTCTCGACGGCGATCTTCAAGAAGCCTTCGGCTACCTCTTGCGGGGTGCGCGCATCGCCGGTGGATTTCTCGATTTCGTCGGCGAGCACAGCGAACTTCTCGGCCACGATATCGGCGTCGAGCGGCTGGTCGGCGCCGGGGCCGAAGACCTTGGGAAAATATTCCGGCTGCAGCTTGCCAAGCATGACGTTGCAGTCGGTCACCGTCAGTGGCCCGTTGCGGCGGTAACATGCGGGCCCGGGATTGGCGCCGGCGCTGTCCGGCCCGACCCGGTATTTCGATCCGTCGAACACGCAAATCGAGCCGCCACCCGCGGCAACCGTATTGATTTGCATCATCGGCGCGCGCATCCGCACTCCGGCGACGAGGGTCTCGAAGGCGCGCTCATACTCCCCGTTATAGTGTGAGACATCGGTCGAGGTGCCGCCCATATCGAAGCCGATGATCTGCCCGAAACCGGCCATCGCCGCCGTCCGCACTGCGCCGACGATGCCGCCGGCGGGACCGGATAGAATGCTGTCCTTACCCTGGAAACGCCGGGCGTCGGTCAGCCCGCCATTCGACTGCATAAACAACAGCCGGCTGGCCGGCCCCAGCTCGCCCGCCACCTGGTCGACATAGCGGCGCAGGATGGGCGAGAGATAGGCGTCGACCACCGTGGTATCACCGCGCCCCACCAGCTTCATCAGGGGGCTTGCCTGGTGCGAGATCGAGACTTGCGTAAAGCCAATCTTGCGGGCGATTTCGGCCACTGCAAGCTCGTGCTCGTGGAAGCGGTAGCCGTGCATGAAGACGATCGCCGCCGAGCGGATGCCGTCCTCGTAGGCCTTGCGCATTTCGGTTTCGGCGCCCGTCAGATCGACAGGATGCAGGACCTCGCCGCGCGCGCCAACCCTCTCATTGATCTCGACGACGCGCTCGTAGAGCAGTTCGGGCATCCTGATATGGGTCTCGAACAGGCGCGGGCGGTTCTGATAGCCGATGCGCAATGCATCGGCGAAACCCCTGGTGATGACCAGCAGCGTGCGCTCGCCCTTGCGCTCCAGCAAGGCGTTGGTCGCTACCGTCGTTCCCATCTTGACCGATTCGATGAGGGCGCCGGGGATCGGCTCGTCTTGCGCCACGCCGAGTGCATCGCGAATGCCCTGCAGGGCCGCGTCGGGATAACGTTCGGGATTTTCCGAAAGCAGCTTGTGGGTCAACAGAGTGCCGTCGGGCCGTTTGGCGACCACGTCGGTAAAGGTGCCACCACGATCGATCCAGAATTGCCAAAGGCCGGCTTTTGATTCTTTCTCAGACATCTCGCTCCACATCGAAACCAGGCTGCAGTATGCCGTAATCCATAAAAACAATTTATCAACATATTATCAATAAAATACAGGAAAATTATTGACATCACATTATCTGACCCGTAACCTATAATCACTGGATCATATACCGATCGTGGGCCAGTGTGGCTCGCACAAAAACAAAACTAGGGAGGAATTCATGCGCAGTATAATGCGAATTGCAATCGGCGCATTGTTCAGCGTCGTCGTCGCATCGGCCATGCCGGCCGCCGCGGCAACTTGGGACATGCCGACGCCTTACGGTGCGACCAACTTCCACACCATGAACATCTCGAAATTCGCCGCCGACGTGAAGGCGGCAACTGGCGGCAAGCTGGTGATCAAGGTTCACCCCGGCGGCTCACTGATCAAGCACCCGCAGATCAAGAACGCGGTACGCGGTGGTCAGGTGCCGATCGGCGAGTTCCTGCTTTCGCGTCTGGCGAATGAAAATGCCGCCTTCCAGGTCGATTCAATCCCCTTCCTGGCGACCAGCTACGGTGACGCCGCAAAACTTTGGACGGCTTCACGGCCGACCATCGAAAAGCTGCTTGCCAAGCAAGGGTTGGTTGTTCTCTTCGCCGTGCCGTGGCCGCCCCAGGGCGTCTACGCCAAGAAGGAGCTCAAGACAATCGCCGATATGAAGGGTCTAAAGTTCCGCGCCTACAACACGGCGACCGAACGTTTGGCTCAACTGGCCGGCGCGGTGCCGACACAGATCGAGGTTCCCGACATCGCCCAGGCTTTCACCACCGGCCGGGTGCACGCGATGATCACCTCGCCCTCGACCGGCGCCAACGTCAAGGCTTGGGATTTCGTTTCCCACTTCCACGACACCCAGGCCTGGCTGCCTAAGAATATCGTCGTCGTCAACGCCAAGGCGCTGGCTCGCCTCGATGCCAAGACCAGGGCCGCACTGATGGCGGCGGCAGCTACCGCGCAAAAGCGTGGCTGGGCGGCCAGCGTCAGTGAGACCAACACCAAAATTGGCGTGCTGAAGAAAAACGGCATGATGATTGTGAAGCCGTCAACAGCGTTGGTTGGTGGGCTGAAGAAAATCGGCTCGACCATGACCGCCGAATGGAAGAAGAAGGCCGGCGCGAACGGCGCCGCCATCCTCTCCGCTTACGGCAAGTAGTAGTCCGGCGGCCGGCTCGCGCCTGGGCCGGCCGCCGTTCCTTATCGTGCGACGTTTTCTCGATTGGCTCTACCTCGCCAGCGGCGCGTTGGCGGCGGTATTCGTGGCGGCGATCTGCACAATCGTCCTCTGCCAAGTTGCGCTCAATGCGCTGGACATTATCGCCGTTCTTCTGGGGTATTCAGCCCCCGGATTCGTCATACCGTCCTACGCCGAATTCGCCGGGCTCTTCCTCGCCGCGGCCACCTTCTTCGCCCTAGCCTACAGCCTGCGTAAAGGCGCACATATTCGGGTATCGCTGCTCATCGGGCACCTCAGCGGCAGCCGACGGAAAGCGTTCGAGCTTTGGGCCGTATTCGTCGGCGGCTGCTTGAGCGGCATTTTCACCGCCTACATGTTCAATCTGATCCACGATTCCTTTCGCTTCGGCGACGTCTCGATCGGTCTCGTCCGCTACGAAATCTGGATTCCCCAGCTTGCCCTCGCCTTGGGCCTGCTGGTCCTCAGCATCGCCTTCATCGACGAATATGTCTCGATCCTGCGCGGCGACGAGCCGAGCTATGACCACGACGAAAACCTGCTTTCGGAATGATCATGAGCGGCGGCGAGACATTGGCTGAAACCCAAAAAAGGACCGGCGCCGGATTCACGCCCTGGTTCCATCTCATCCTGCTCGTCGCCGGCCTCGGCGTTTGGGCGGCGATCGAGATCTTCGATGTCCCCATTGGCGTGGCGGTACGCTCGCTCTTCGATGGCGCCGGGCTTTTAGTCGTCGCCGGCATCCTTATCGCAACGCTGCTGCTGCTACTCGGCGGCGGCGTGTGGGTCGCTATCTCGCTAATGGCGGCAGGCTTCATCGGCATGGCCCTGTTCACCGGCCGGCCTGTCGGCACGCTGATGGCGACGACTGTCTGGGGGTCGTCGAACTCCTGGGCCCTGGCTGCTCTGCCTTTGTTTATATGGATGGGTGAAATCCTGTTCCGCTCGCGCCTCTCCGAGGACATGTTTGCCGGGCTGGCGCCGTGGATGGGCTGGCTGCCAGGGCGGCTGATGCATGTCAACATTATCGGTTGCGGGATATTCGCCGCCGTCTCGGGTTCCTCGGCGGCGACCGCGGCGACCATCGGCAAGATGTCGATCCCCGAACTCGGCCGGCGCGGCTACGACCGGCGCATGACCATCGGCACCCTGGCCGGGTCAGGGACTCTGGGGCTGCTGATCCCGCCCTCGATCATCCTGATTGTTTACGGCGTCGCCACTGAGCAATCGATCGCCCGGCTTTTCATCGCCGGCTTTCTGCCCGGCGCGATGCTGGTCGTCCTGTTCATGAGCTACGTCGCCATCTGGTCGCTGCTCAACCCCGGCAAGACCCCGCCCAAGGATCCGCCAATGCCTTTCGGCGCGCGCGTATGGGCGGCCCGGCGGCTTATTCCTGTCCTGCTTATCATCGCCGGCGTGATCGGTTCGATCTATGCCGGGTTGGCCTCGCCGACGGATGCCGCTTCGGTGGGGGTGGCGCTATCGCTGCTGCTGTCGTGGCTGAGCGGATCGCTGAGCCGCAAGACCTTCATCGACGGCTTGATGGGGGCAACGCGGACGAGCTGCATGATCGCCTTCATTCTCGCCGGCGCCGCCTTCCTGACCGTCGCCATGGGTTTCACCGGCATTCCCAGCGAGCTGGCCGCCTGGATCGGCGGGATGAACCTCTCGACCTACATGCTGCTGGCGGCGCTGACCGCGTTTTTCGTCGTTCTCGGCTGCTTCCTCGACGGCATCTCCGTCGTCGTGCTGACGACGGCGGTGATCATGCCGATGGTCGAGAAGGCGGGGCTCGATCTCATCTGGTTCGGCATCTACCTGGTGATCGTCGTCGAAATGTCGCAGATCACCCCGCCGGTTGGCTTCAACCTGTTCGTCCTGCAAGGGCTGACCGGCGAGAACATCCTCACGGTGGCCCGGGCGGCGCTGCCGTTTTTCCTGCTCCTTCTGCTGGCGGTGGCCCTGGTCGTCGCCTTCCCGGAAATCGCCACCTTCCTACCCGAGTACCTGACCGCCAAGGAATGAGCGACTATTGGAGAGCTCCGATGTCCGAGGATAAAAAAACCACCGGCCTGAAAATCCTAACCGCCTCGAAAGAAGCGTCCGAGCCGATCGTCTCTTCGGACCATCTTGCCACCGAAATAGGCTGGCCGTTGAGCGAACTCGAGTTCGGCCTGATCCTCGCCTACAACGCCTTCTCGCGATGGATGGTCCGCTGCATGACGGCGGCCGGCGTCTCCGATCTGGCGGCGCTCGACATCCTCGTCCTGCACAACGTCAACCACCGCAAGCGCGAGAAGCGCATCGGCGACATCTGCCTGATGCTCAATATTGGGGAAGCGCATACAGTCGGTTACGCGCTCAAGAAACTGATCCGCTCCGGATTCGTCGAAGGCAATCGGCGGGGCAAGGAGATGCACTACGCAACTACCGAGGCCGGCCGAAAACTCTGCGAGGATTACCGCCGGGTTCGCGAACAGTGCCTGGTCAATTCGTTCAATCTGATGTTCGAGTCCACCCTGTCCGACGTTCGGGCGGATGCGACGCTGCTGCGGACCCTCTCGGGCCTCTACGATCAGGCGGCTCGTACTGCGACGTCGCTATAGGGAAATCGCAGTCGGGAATTTCCCGCCCGCCCGGCACTTCTATTGCGGTACAAATATGAAATTGTAGATGTAGAGAGGCGCCGGGGCGCCCCGTTCGCTCGCCTCAGCACGCTCGCGCAAGTAACGCTCGGCGGATCCGAGCACACCGCCGCGCAGGCACAGACCCCGATAGCCGAGCGCCTCGACCTCGGCGATTGATTCCTCAAGCGGTCTGGCGGTGTGCTTTTCCTCGATCTCGATCAGCAGGTTGGGGAGGTCTCGTGCAAGGGTTTCGTGGGCGCCATCCAGTACTGCCTTCTCGTGGCCTTCCACGTCGATCTTGATGAACCCAACGGGGCCCAGATCGCAATCGTCGAGCCGCTTGGTTTCGACTTCGATTTCCTTGTAGTCAGCGGCCAATGCGACAGCTCTTAACGTGGCGCATTGGTTTGAGAAGCCCTTGGCAGTGA
>JAPULJ010000491.1 GCA_027295145.1 Alphaproteobacteria bacterium
AGCGAAAGCTGGGCAACACTTCTGATTTTGCCCTCGCCGAGGGCGAGGATGACAACGTGTTCTCGGTCGTGGCTGGTTTGAGGATATTTTTCTGAAATCTCGGCGGGGGCAGAGATTAACGCGGATCAACGAAGGCGTCAGTTGGACGTCCACGGCGTTGTCCGGCTCTCTGTTGATCTTTGCGAAGCAGGCAGCTTTGGGTTTGGACCCTATCCGCGGTTTCGACAAACTCGAATCGACCGTTCGCATCATTCAGCACGGTAGCGGTCGGTAATCGATTGCTGACGATCAAGGATCTGCTCGGGCCAATGGCTTTTGATATAGGCCAGCGACGCCCAGATTTCTTTGTCCGAGAGGCGGCCATCGAATGGTGGCATGCTGCTTCGAACGCTCGGCGGACTGTTTTTCAGGCGGCCGTACTTGGTGATTTCGAACAGAACTTGATCAGCATGATGCCACGTATGACCGGTTTCATCATGAGGCGGCGCCGGAAATCCACCGTCGGGCAGAGGCTGTCGCCAGTTTGGTTGGCCTTCCAGCGCGACGCCATGGCACTGCGCACAGCGCGCGACATAGACCTTTCGTCCCAGATCAACGACGGCTGGGTCCTTCGCGTCGGCCAACCGCCAATCGGTCTCACCAGGTGCCAGCGCGAACCATCCTCCCATCGCCAATAAGATAATGGCGACCGCGATACCGCCGAGTTTTATTCCTGCGCCGAAATGCATAAGATGTGATATCGAAAGCTTGGCGACGGCATCGCTTTGCCGGAACGGCCTTCGAATTTCCAATCAATTTGTTTCAGGGTGTTCGACAATCCATTCTTTGCAAAGCTGCGTTATCGTTCGGGCCGTCAATTCAAAAGAATGTTAGTTGGAATTAAATCAACTAACAATTGACGATCTCTCATATTGGCCGGTGCAAACAGAACGCTGATAGTGTTACGTGCATCCGTCACGGGCCGCGCACCTATTAGCATTTGTCGCGTAACGAGCCGTCCAGATGACAGAGTCCGCGCGACGATACCCCATAACGGGTCCGGGACGCGGTCCAGATCGATGTCCGATCGAGCGTCATCGGAGCTTTGTTTGGCCACGATAAAGGCATTGGCGTTGGGCATGCGAAACTCGTATACGAGGCGGAATGCGGAAGCGACCGTGGCGAGAAGGTGACGATTTGGTTCTTCGTCGATGTCGTCGAAGATGGCATTCATCACCACCGCGCCGCCCGGCCGTATGCACGACTCCAGATCGGCGAAGAACTCCGACGTCAGCAAATAGTCCGGGATATTGTCGCCCTGGAAAGCGTCCACGAATATGACGTCGTATTGACTGTCGCAGCGTCGCACGAACGTCCGTGCATCCTCCAGGTGAATTTCCATTCCATCGGGATCGAAGCCAAAGAATTCGGTCGCCGCTTTCAACGCATCCGAATTTATCTCGACCACGGACACGTTCAATCCGCGTTTCTTCATATTTCGCGGCACGAAGCCCGCGCCCAAACCCAATACGAGTGCATCGCGTTTCTCGGCAACGAACATCTCTGAAAGATACTCGAGGACGTAGGTGTACGGAGACAACGATCGACCATCGAGCGACACACGATTTTGAATTAGACCATCTTGGATATAAGCGAACATGGGCAACAGTCCCTCTTGTCGCGGCCGTAGCTCGACCGCCTTCACGTTCCCGAATACCGACGTGTACTCGCCGCGAATGCGAAATTCGTAGGCCGCCGTCGAAGAGCTCGCGACCAAGTCCAAATACTCATCTTGCCACGTCAGCAAGCCCAAACCGGGTATGGCCGCCAAAGCGCATCCGCCGATAACCCGCCGTCTCATCGTTATCGAAAGCTGTGTCGAGCCGATTGTGACAACGGCGGCACCGACACATAATCCCACTCCCAACCACAAGAGCGCACGATAGTTGGTCATATTCGGTATGAAAACGAATGTCGTCACGAGAACGCCGACCACCGACCCAATCGTGCTGATGAAGAGGACCCGTCCGGCGCCCGCGTCCCCGGTCGCCTCGGCGCCGCGCGTCAGCGTGATCAAAAAAGGATTCATCGCCGAGAGGGCGACCAGCGGTACGGCCAGGAGAAGGAGCGCGCCAAGGTAACTGCCCAAAACGAGATCAATCTGGGACAACGAGGAAAAGATCACGGGATAAACAGCGCAAGAGATCGTAATCGAGACGGCGGATATAGGCGGTGCCATCAGGAAAAAAATCTCCAATGTCTGATGTTCGGAATTGCGAGAAATGCGGCCGCCAATTCGATAACCGAGCGCCAGGAAAATCAGCGTGATTGAAAGGATACCCGACCATATATAGAGGCTCACCCCGAAATACGGCGTCATAATCCGCGAAGCGAGAAGTTCCAAGGAAAGCGTAACCGCCCCCGTCAGGAAAATCAGGGCTTTGTACGACCGAGATCGACTATCCGATGGCTTCACGTCTATTGGTCTGCTGTTCGGGTGGCCTGTTTCAGGTAGACGATGACGTTCGCGCGAATTTCAGGCGATTTAAATCCCCGGAAACTCATACGGTTACCCGGAATGAATTTCCGTGGATTTGCAAGCCAGGCATCAAGAGTCCGCTCGTTCCATATTACCGAGGAATTCTTCAAGGATCTGGAATAGTTGAAACCCTCCATGGAGCCCGCTCCGCGGCCGAACAGCCCGGCCAACGATGGTCCGGCTCTGATTTCACCGGGTTTCAACGAATGACAAAAGGCGCAGAACCGGAACGTCCGCTGTCCTCTGACCGGATCACCAGGATGATAGGTCGCGGAGGCTGAAGCGGGCGTCAGCAAAATCAGCCACAAAATCGCGCTCGAGACGAACCGGGGAATTCCGCGTGTGCCCTTTCTCCTCGTTCCAATTCGTTGGTCGTGAATTCGGCGCGCATCGCAATCGAACTGGAACTCGAACGCCCTCACTTCCGATATTAACCCGAGTGCCGAGCGCCGATCCGCTCTACGTGATAGCGAATGAGCAAAATCGCTTGGGCCGAATCCCAATCCGCTGTTCCTTCGATGTAGCCCGCCATGTGTCGGTCGTCGTCAACGAGATAGCTCGTCGGGAGACCTCGGACCTTGAGGGCGCGATTCGAAACGCCATAAGGATCGAGGTAAATCGCGACAACTACGAATATATCTCGTCCAAGTTGGGATCGGAGCCTGTCGAGTGACCAAATCGCCAAGCCACGATCCCAACAGTGCGGCAAATCTCATCGCCGCGACCGTCCATGAGATCTTGCGCCTTTTGCCTGGCCTGTTCGGACGGTACCTCGTACGCATACGGGTCTCGCGGTTCTCGATTTTGCGTCAGATCGGGATTACGGTGTAACACATCCCCGCGGCGCCGCACATCCGATATCCGTGGCGGACGGATAACGGGTCCCGGTGGTGCGAGAGTAAACAGACGCGGCGGTTGCCGAGACACGTAGCTGGCGGTGAAACCCATGCTGACAAGACTCTCCCGACGCAAATTTTTGGTTGGTCTCGGTGCCGCGACCGGCACTTCGATCGTCCCGGGGCACGATCGATCATACGCCGGAACGACCCGGCGCTATCCCAATATGATCGGCGACACCCGCTATCACGTGACCGAGCCCGAGGATACGCTTCTCGACCTTGCGCGCTGGAACGGTCTCGGCTTCACCGAAATGATCGCGGCAAACCGAAAGGTCGATCCATGGGTCCCGGGCGAGGGCGCACGTCTGGTCATTCCGACGGCGCACATTCTGCCGCAGGCGCCCAGGGAAGGCGTGGTGATCAACCTTGCCGATCAAAGGCTCTATGTGTTCGACCCCGATTCGGCCTCGGTCGAATCGGCACCGATCGGAATCGGCAGGAGCGCCTGGAACACTCCGAAGGGGCGCACAAAGGTGGTACGCAAGCGTGCCAATCCGACCTGGTACGTCCCGAAATCGATCCGTGAGGAAAATCCGGAGTTGCCCGCCGTGGTGCCGCCCGGTCCGGACAATCCGCTCGGCCATTTGGCAATTTATCTCGGCTGGCCGAGCTATCTGTTGCATGGAACGAACCGCCCCGACGGAGTCGGCCGCCGAGTGAGCCATGGATGTGTGCGATTGTACCCGGAGGACATTTCGCGCCTGTATCATGAAATTCGAATTGGCATGCCGGTGACGGTGGTCGACCAGGAGGTCAAGATTTCGTGGGTCGGAAAGGAATTGATGCTGGAGGTCCATCCCAGCCAGTCCCAGGCCGATGAACTCGAATCAGAGAAGAAATTCCGGCCTGGTTCGCCTCCGAGGTATGAGTATCTGGTCATGGACGCAGCCGGCAAGCAGGCGGCTCACCTGGACTGGCAAACCATTCACCAAGCACTTGACGAACGCAGCGGTGTGCCCGTTCGTATCTTGAAGTTGGAAGGGGCTCTACCTG
>JAPULJ010000492.1 GCA_027295145.1 Alphaproteobacteria bacterium
TTCGAGCCGCCGTTGTGGGTCCATGCGGTCCTCTGGCCCCCCTTCATCCTGGGTAGCACTATCGTCATGCTGCGGCCGCTGAAGGCGTTTCTGGTCGCCCAACAGTACCGGTACCGCCGACACCAAAACGATGCCATTTAAAGGGCGATTCCGCCCCCGCATGTGGCCGACCCTTATTACCCTATCCGCCGTTATCGTGATGCTGGGGTTCAGCGGATGGCAGCTCGAACGCAGAACCTGGAAGCATGAGCTGATCGCGCTGCGGGTGGCCCGGATCGCGGGCCCAAGCGTTCCCTTGCCGGCCAAGGTCGACCCCAAGTTGTTCGAGTTCCGCAAGATGAGCCTGCGCGGCCGCTTTCTGCACGCCAAGGAGCTCTATGTCGGCGCGCGTTCCCTGCGCAGCAATCTCGGCTACCACGTTTATACCCCCTTCGCCGCTAACGACGGTACAGTGGTGCTGGTCAACCGCGGCTGGATCCCGCTGGCGCGCAAGGAGCCCAGTAGGCGCAGGCGGGGTCAAATCGTCGGCGAGATCGAGCTCGTTGGCCACTTGCGCATCGGCGGGCGCAAGAGCGCGTTCACCCCTGACAACGTGCCAGCGGAGAACTTCTGGTTTTATGTCGACATCCAGGCAATGGCGGACCATGTAGGGGTCAGGAAGCCGCGCCCCTTCTATCTGCAGGCGGCCGGCAAACCGCCGCCCGGCGGCTGGCCGCGGCCGGTTGCCATATGGATCAACATGCCTGACAACCACTTGCAATACGCGATCACCTGGTTGGCGTTGGCTGTTGGTCTTTTGGTTATCTATTTCCTCTACCATCGACGCCGCCCAGACTGATGCACCTGCCAACCTCTCGCCGTCCGGGCATTGAAAAGGATGCCAGGATGTCGCCTTACAACCACCTCGAAGATCATTTCGCCCGTATCGGCAATCTCGATGACGCGGTCGGCTTGCTGCACTGGGACATGTCAACCATCATGCCCAAGGGCGGCGCCGGCGCCCGGGCCGAGCAGATGGCGACCTTGCGCCGACTGCGGCATTCGCTGGTCGCCGCGCCGGAGGTTGCCGATCTCCTGAATGAGGCGGAAGCAAACAATAACCTCGCGCCCTGGCAGGAAGCGAACCTGGCCGAGATGCGGCGGGCGCAGATCCACGCCTCGGCAGTCGAGGGCAAGCTGATCGAAGCGTTGTCGAAGGCGTGCGCGGCCTGCGAGATGATATGGCGCGAGGCCCGGCCGGCCGCTGATTTCGCCCGCGTCCGCCCCGCGCTAACGGAGATCCTCCGGCTCGGCCGTGAGGTGGCGGCGGCGAAAGCGGAGATACTTGAATGCTCGCCTTACGAGGCCCTGCTTGATGAGTGGGAACCAGGCGGGCGAACCCACGCGATAGACCCTGTATTCGACGACCTCGCGAATTTCCTGCCGGACTTCACCGACCAAGTGCTTGAAGCCCAGGCGAAATCACCCCCTGCGCGCCTGCCCAAGGGCCCATTCCCGGCCGAGAAGCAGCGCATGCTGGGTGAGAAGCTGATGGCCAAGCTCGGCTTCGATTTCGAGCGCGGTCGGCTCGATCAGAGCCACCACCCCTTCTGCGGCGGGGCCACCGATGACGTTCGGATCACCACCCGCTACGACGAGAACGACTTCGTCGAAGGCCTGATGGCGATCCTGCACGAGACCGGGCACGCGCTCTACGAATTCGGATTGCCCAAGGACTGGCAACGCCAACCGGTGGGGCGCGCCCGCGGCATGGCGATGCACGAAAGCCAGTCGTTGTTGATCGAGATGCAGGCCTGCCGGACGAAGGAGTTCATGATGTACGCCGCCCCGCTGATGCGAAAGGCCTTCGGAGGAAGGGGTCCCGATTGGGGCGCATCGAACCTCCACCGGCTCTATACGCGGGTCCAGCGCAGCTTCATCCGCACCGAGGCCGACGAGGTCACATACCCCGCACACGTCATCCTGCGCTACCGGCTGGAGAAGGCGATGGTGGTGGGCGATCTCGAAATCGCCGATCTACCGGGCGCATTCAACGACGGGCTCGAGGCCCTGCTCGGCATCCGCCCACCCGATGATGCCAAGGGCTGCCTGCAGGATATCCACTGGTACGCCGGCGCCTGGGGCTATTTCCCGACCTACACGCTGGGCGCCATCGCCGCCGCCCAACTGTTCGAGGCGGCCAAGAAAGCCAACCCGGAAATCCTGCCATCGATCGGTCGCGGCGATTTCGCGCCGCTGTTGACCTGGCTGCGCACCAACATTCATTCCAAAGGCTCGCTCCAGTCGATGCCGGACTTGTTGGTCGCGGCAACCGGTCGCAAGCTCGATCCCAAAACCTATAAATCACACCTGAAAGAGCGGTACCTGAATACCTAAAGCCGTTAACATTTAAATAGCTATCCCGACCTATTTCCCGCGCTTTGCCGCCTCCTCCTCCGCCACCTTCGCCTCGTGCCACAGGGCGTTAAGGATGGCAAATGTGCAGGCGAAACCGAGGCCGAGTATCCAAGTGAAGTACCACATTAGATCGTGACCTCTCCGTCAGTAGAGCTGGCCCTAGTAGAGCTGCTCGGTGTTTTCGCGCACGTAAGCCTCGGTGACCCGCCCGCGCAGGATGCGGATCACCCAAGCCGTGTAAGCGAGTACGATCGGCATCAGGACGGCGAGTGCAACAAGCAGCATGAAGAGCGTCAGCCGGCTGCTCGACGCATCCCAAACGGTGAGGCTGCTGCCCGGATCGATGCTCGACGGCATGATAAAGGGGAACATGGCGATGCCGGCGGTGGCGATCACGCAAGCCAGCGATGCGCTGGTGAAAGCAAGCCCGGCCGCCCCCCAACGAAACGTCGCGCAGACGAAACCGCCCATCGCCCCCACCACGGCCAGCGCCGGCACGGCGAACAGCCACGATAGTTCGAGGTAGTTGGTGTGCCAGGCTCCGAGGCTGCGCTCGACCGTTTTGAGGAGTGGGTTCGAAGGGCCGTTGGGGTCGATCGGCCCGATCACGACAAAACCCTCGATCCACACCAACAAACTAAGTCCGCTGAAGCCGAAGAGCATGATCAGCGCGCAACTGGATAGACGCACACTGTTACGCGCCCGCTCGGCTACTTTGCCGTCGGTCTTCATCTGCAGGTACATGCCACCGTGCATCACCACCATCGCCAAGCTGAGCAGCCCGCAGAGCAGCGCGAACGGGTTGAGCAGGCCGAAGACCGTGCCCTCGTAGGCCAGCCGCAAGGCGGCATCAAGCTTGAAGGGCACCCCTTGAAAGAGATTGCCGAAGACTATTCCAAAGACGAATGCCGGCACGACGCCGCCCGCAAACAGGCACCAATCCCAGAATCGCCGCCAGCGTTTATCGCGCAGCTTGTTGCGGTACTCGAAGCCGACCGGGCGCAGGATGAGAGCGAGGAGAAGCACCAGCATCGCCGAATAGAAGGCCGAAAACGACGCCGCGTAGACGGCCGGCCAGGCGGCGAAAGCGACGCCGACGCCGAGGATCAGCCAGACTTGGTTACCCTCCCAGGTCGGGCCGATCGAGTTGATGGTGACGCGTCGCTGGATGTCGGTACGGGCGACATGGGGCAGCAGCGCCCCGACCCCGAGATCGATGCCGCCCCGCATCATGAAACCGATCAGCAGAAATCCCAGCAACACCCACCAGACGACCCGCAGCGTCGCATAATCGAAGGGGATGATCTCGGCACTCATCTATTCGCTCTCATCCTCATACTCTAGTCGCCCTCATACTCTAGTCGCCCGGTGTTGAAATATCCGGTGCCGGCAGGGATTTCGGCCCCGAGCGCGGCTTGCGCGGCGCGACCGGCCCGCGCTTGACATACTTCACCATCAAGTAAACGTCCGCGACAGCGAGAGATGTGTAGAAGAGGACGAGAGCGCCGAGGCTCAGCACGACGCTTGCCAGCGGTACATCCGAGGCGCTCATAAAGGTCGGCAGCAAGCCTTCAATGGTCCAGGGCTGACGGCCGTGTTCGGCGATGAACCAGCCGAGTTCGGCGGCGATCCACGGCAAGGGCAGGCTGAGCAGCGCCACCCGGCGGAAGAGCTTTCCTCCATAGCGCCGCTTCGTGGTTTCCCAGAATGCCCAGGCGAAAAGTAGAATCAGGAAAAAGCCGATCGCCACCATGATGCGAAAGCCCCAAAACATTGGCAGGACCGTTGGCACGGTGTCGCGCGCGGCCAAGGCGATCTGCACTGGCGTCGCCTGGCCGGGGTCGGCCACATAGCGGCGCAGTAACAGGCCGTAGCCGAGATATTTCTTGTTTTCCTCGAAGGACTTCTTTGCCGCCTCGTCATTCTTGTCTTTGCGTAAGAGCGCCAGCGCCTTGAGCGCGATGACGCCTTGTATGATGTGCTTTTCGGCCAGTTTGATCTGATCCTTGATGCCCGGCAGCGGCTGGGTAAGCGAGCGTGTGGCGATGATGCCGAACACGTAAGGGATCTTGACCGCGCCATGGGTGACCATTTTCTCCTGGTCGGGCCAGCCGAAGAGAGTGAACGAGGCCGGCGGTTTTTCGGTCTCCCACATGCCCTCCATCGCCGCCAGCTTCATTTTTTGATGGTCGGTCAGGGTGTAGCCGCTTTCATCACCCAGGACGACAACCGACAGGGCCGAGGCCAGCCCGAAGCTCGCCGCCACCACCATCGAGCGCTGGGCAAACCCGGTGAAACGCCCGCGCAACATGTACCAGGCGCTGATCGCCAGAACGAACACCGCCCCGGTGACGTAACTTGCGCTGACGGTATGGACGAACTTGGCCTGAGCCACTGGATTGAAAAACACCTCCCACAGCGAGGTCAGCTCCATGCGCATGGTTTGGTAGTTGAATTCGGCGCCGACCGGGTTCTGCATCCAGCCGTTGGCGACCAGTATCCATAGGGCCGAGAGATTGGCGCCGATCGCCATCAGCCAAGTCACGGTAAGATGCCCGTGCTTGGAAAGCCGATTCCAGCCGAAGAAGAACAGGCCGACGAAAGTCGATTCCAGGAAGAATGCCATCAGCCCTTCGATGGCCAGCGGCACCCCGAAAACATCGCCCACATAGTGCGAGTAGTAGGCCCAGTTGGTTCCGAATTGAAATTCCAGCGTGATCCCGGTGGCGATCCCCATGGCGAAGTTAATGCCGAACAGCTTGCCCCAGAACTGGGTCATCTCGCGCCACACCTCGCGCCCGGTCATGACGTAGACGCTCTCCATGATCGCAATCAGGACCGACAGGCCGATGGTCAGCGGCACGAAGAGAAAATGATAGGAGGCGGTAAGACCGAACTGGATACGCGACAGGGCGACGACGTCGGCTTCGATCATCGCTTGCGTTCCGGCGCGGTCAGGGCCGGTCCGGGCAGGAGGTGTGAGCCGAGCGCCGCCGGGCCGACATCCGGGCGCGTGTCAGGATTGAAGAAGACACCCCAGATCACGGCAATGGCGATCACTTTGATCACCAGCACCGCGGCAATTTCCCGCCCCAGCGGCCTATCCTTCAACCCCATCCCTCCCCCCCGTTGCCATATAGCGGCCGGCGGTTGGGGGAAGTGTAGAGCATTTTGGAGGTGACGGGTATTGGCAGGGGAGTGATTGTGTCTCTGTATGAAATTCTGTCGAAACAGCGTCCGAATCATCGGCCTTTCAACGGATCGAGTCTGCTTTGCGCCTCACGACGGAGCTTGGCCCACCGTCATTAGTACGGCCGCTTATAACCCGAGGCGGTCATTCAGGAAGGCCCGCCTTGTGTAGGCCTTCGGAATAGTGATCGATATCCTCCTGCAGCCGCCACCGGAAATTGCGCATATGCCGCGATGCCGAAACTCCGGGGAATACGTCTTCAAAGGGGACGAGTGCCGTCCGCGCTTCTTCCAGGTGGCCCAACTGGGCAAGTGCCGCTGCGCGGCAGCCGATAACTTGCACATGAGTGGGCCGTAGCTTCAGGCATTGGTCCGCCCAGGACAGCGCTGCGTCGTAATTGCGCAGTTGATATTGGACAAAGGAAAGCATGGCTGCAAAGTGGAAGCGCTCGGGATCGTTCGTGCCGAGCCGCCAAGCCGTTTCCAAGTTCCCGGCAGCATCGCGGTGATCTCCATTAGCCCACTGCGCCAGACCAAGAGAGAACCAAGCATACGGCATATATGAATTGAAGTTTAGCGCCTGCCGCCCATGGTACAATGCCTCGTCGTGGCGACCGGAAAATGCATAGGTCCAGGAAAGGGCGGCATGGGCCATGAAATCGTCACCGGCAAGTGCCACCCCACGTTCGGCGTTTCGGAGCATTTCTTGCCAGATTTCCTTCGATAGACTGACGTGCCGCTGTTGTCCGCGGAAAAATACAAGCATGGCCCAATAGTAGTATGCCGGCGCGAAGTGGGTATCGTTCGCCTTGATCCGCTCGCAGAGATCGAGGGCGGCCAATGTATCGTCCTTCGTATAGCGGTAATAATGATGGAGCATGCGCAGATACATGTCCCATGTATCCAGGTTGCTGGTGCTTCGTTGTCGTGCTCGCTCGATTTCGTGGCGGCGCAAGGTCGGCGCCACGCGAC
Organism: Alphaproteobacteria bacterium; assembly: GCA_027295145.1. GTDB lineage: Bacteria > Pseudomonadota > Alphaproteobacteria > JAPULJ01 > JAPULJ01 > JAPULJ01. The sequence goes on from JAPULJ010000492.1 coordinate 6,559, forward strand.
TGGCGATGTTGCTTGTGATTTCGTCCTGTAGATCGAAGATATCGGTCAAATCACGATCGAAACGCTCGGCCCACATGTGTTGACCGTTCGCGGCGTCAACCAACTGGCCCGTGATACGCACCCGGTTGCCGGCCTTACGCACGCTGCCTTCCAGGATATAGCGCGCGTCCAAGTCCGCCGCGATCAGCTTTATATCCTTGGCCTGTCCCTTGTAGGCGAAGGTGGAGTTGCGCGCGATCACCTTCAGGTCGGGGATCAACGAGAGCGCGGTGATCAAATCCTCGGCGATGCCGTCGACGAAATACTCCTGCTCCGGATCATT
>JAPULJ010000493.1 GCA_027295145.1 Alphaproteobacteria bacterium
GATCATTCAGGAGCCCAATACAATCTGGGCTTGATGTGCCTCAAAGGAGAAGGTGTTTCACAGGACGCCCTCGCTGGACTTAGCTGGATTGAGCTAGCCGCAGATAACGGGGACAAAGGAGCGCGAGAATTGCTTCAGAGAATTGATCAGGCGCTCGTGGGCAAATGACCCTGGCAGATCTCGGTCGCGACCTCGAAAAACCATCAGTTACAGCAACGTGAATTTTTCGCGATTTTTCAGTGCAACCGTACGCAGAGAAAATCGATCCCGGCTTATAAAATAACAATGAAAAGGGTGGCTTGGAAGTGTCCGAGGCGCTTACCAAGTCGACACTAGAGGCATGGAAGGCAAGCACAATCGATATAGCAGAAGCTGCTTTGTCTACGGAAGGCCGAATTCAGTCCTGCCTCTATTCCCTACTTCACAATCTCGATTAGGACATATGAAGGGAAAGGTATGACTAGCAAACAGACCGCAGTTCAGATGACCGTGCAGGTCGATGTGGACGAAGACGTTCATCCAGAGCAGTTAGACAACGTTACCCGCCAATTGCTCGGGGAGCTGCGCGACGTTCGTGACATCGAATCCACCGAGCTGGTCGGGAGGGAGTCAGTGCCCGATGATGTAAGGTCCGGCGTCGGCATCGAGCTCGGGGCGCTGGCAATATCACTCCTTCCGCACGCCGTACCCTTGCTCATAGATTTCCTGCGCGACTGGTGTATGCGTGGAGAAAAGCGGTCAGTCAAAGTCAAAGCACAGACCGCCGACCATTCCGTCGAGCTGGAATACAACCCGACCACTATGTCAATCGATGAAGTCAAGGAGCTCGTGCAGTCGCTTACCGCCAAGATGACCTCTGTAAGCCAACGCTCTGTTGGGACATCTGATGGGGAGATTAACCAAACGCCGCCGAAAATCGGAAAGCTAGCGGTGGGGTGACCAAAGATGAACCGGAAATTCGCTCTTCTAATCGCCAACAGCGAGTACGCGGACGATAAGTTATCACAGCTCAAGACGCCGGAGAGCGATGTTGGCGCTTTTGAGGTGGTGCTCCGCGATCCGAAAATTGGCGGGTACAACGTCACGACGCTTGTCAACCAACCACGCTCTGAGGTCGGGCCCAAGATCGAAGAGTTTTACAAAAGGCGCAAGAAAGACGATCTATTGCTCCTTTACTTCGCTGGACATGGCATTAAAGACGACGAGGGCCAACTCTACCTGGCAGTGACAGATACAAAAAGGGATGTCTTAAAGATGACTGGGATCAAGACTGCCGACATTGCCGAATTGATGGACAAGAGCCAATCCCGCCGCCAGGTGCTTATCCTGGATTGTTGTCACAGTGGTGCGTTCTCGCGGGGTACCCGCTCGAGCGAGGTTTTGGGTAGCAGGGTTGGCACCGCTGAAGTATTTAGTGGTACCGCTGAAGCATTCAAGGGCAACGGCTATGGCCGCTTCGTCCTAACAGCGACAGATGCTTTCCAATACGCTTTCGACGGCGATACTGTTGTCGGAGAAGGCGGTGGCTCTGCCTACACGCGCCATCTGATCCACGGATTGAGGACCGGCGCTGCAGACCTTGACGGTGACGACAAAATTACCGTAGACGAGATGGCCGACTACGTCTATCGGCGTGTCGTTGAGGAAACACCCACGCAGACGCCGGAAAAATGGAGCTCAAAGCAGCAGGGCGACATCGTTATAGCACTGAGCGCGAGGCGTTTCGAGTCTCCAAAAGCAAAAGAAAGGTGTTTCATTATCTCTCCGCTATCAACGGAACGTGCAGACATCGTTTTCAATTCTTACATCGAGCCAGCCTGCAGGATGGCGGGGCTCGAACCCATACGTGCCCATATGGAGTTGAGCCAGCAAATCATGCCGCAGGTTATTCAATCCTTACGAACAGATCCGGTAGCAGTCGCCTATCTGGGAGAACCTCCTTGGAATGCCAACGTTATGGTCGAGGTTGGCTATCGGCTGGCTACGGGTCAGCCCATCGTTTTGCTACGTGACAAACCCACATCGCACGACGAGTCGCCCTTACCGTTCGACCTCCATGATCATCGTGTGATCTTTTTGCCCGACTCGAAACAAGAGACCAAAGAACAGCATGTGAAGGAATATACGATCAAAATCATCGCCGAAACGATCACGGCGCGGATCCAGTCTTCGTCGATCTGGGAAGCGCCACACCCCATGGCCACTATCCGCTTTAACACAGATACTGGAGCAGGCGTGTATTACGAGACCTCACCCGCTGCCGAGAACGTTTTCAACATGGAGGGTGGGCTAAAGGGTAAAACTCTTAAAGATGTAATCGAGACGCTGAAAACCAGAATGCCAACGCGTCACTTCGAGCAGTTCGTAAGAGAACAGACGCGCATTATCCAGCAGTTGGGAACACCGGTTAACTTTGCAGACAGCATGGAAGTTCCCCATGCTAACAAACCCGTCGTTTTCCTCGAGCACGGGCCCAATCGGCAACCGGTCGTGACCGCTTTTCTCCCTATCATCATTCAGTATTCCAAGCAGGGCAATGAACTGTGGCTTAAGGTGCTTTATGTCGACGTGACCTCGGTCACAAAAAAGGTTAATCCAGAGGAAGAGGACCCGGACAAATTAGCCTTTGTCTGTGCCTTGGGCGGCGACAATATGTCAACTCCCCTTTCAATGTAAGGAGCCGTATGCCAGACCGCAATCCACTGCTGCTTAGTCGGAGCAGCTACTACGCGCCGGTCCCGATTCTAGCGATGGACGCAGAACAGTCGACAGTTGACTTCAATATCGCGCTCCGGGTTCTGATGGACCCGGATATCGAAGGGGCCCGATTTCAGACGGTGGACCTATTGATGGCCAAACTGCGGGATCGCACGGAGGGAGATATTTTGCCGCCGCTCCCTTGGCGTTTGCGAGGACGGGCGGCGGACGCTCCCGGCAAGTCGGAGCGCGATACAAAGCACTCGCAGATCGCCACGGGTCGCTGCCGGTATCGGTCAGAGCGCTTCGGGTGGACCGACCTTCGGAGTACCGCCGTGGCGTTTCTCGATCCGGCAGCGGGCAGCGCGTTCGGTACGACATTTTACTGGGAAGTTCTTGGGGTCGAACGGAACAAGGAATACTGGGAGACGTTGGATTGGGAGCGTCGCCGACAACTAATCTGGGAATCCTACGCCATCAGTTACGACCGCGTCCTCCCCATTCTGCCTTTCTATCAGGACGTAATCGCGCGCCACGTGGAAGCCATGCGCGTGCCGAACATCGAAAGCGTCTTCGACCTCGGGGCAGGGACGGGAAACGTGACCGTCGAGTTGCTCAAGAACGGACACCTAGTCACAGCCTTGGACCTCAGTCGCGCCATGCTCGAAAAGCTCCGGCATAAAACTCCGGAGGCCTACGCCGACAACCTTACTGTAGTCGAGCAGAATGCTGAGGAATTGACCCAGTGGGACGACAACACCTTTGACGGTGTCAGTGTTCTTCTCGCCTTCTACGACATGGCCCGCCCCGGTCGCGCTTTAAGCGAAGCGATCCGCGTGTTGCGTCCCGGAGGCACGATCGTGATCACCGAACCCAAACGCCGCTTCCGATTGGAGCCTCTTTTGGATGAAGCCGAACGGTTCCTGCGTGAGAAAGGCGTCTACGACAAACTCAAAGCGGACTGGGATCGCGTTAACGTCGCCAACAAAGAGTTGGACCCCGCGGTGCGCGAGGAGCGGCTGTACGCGAAGGAGATCGAGCAATACCTGCGCGAGGCAGGTTTTGAAAATCTTAGAGCCAAGGACTCACATCTCGGAAACTGCGCCACCGTTTGGGGCACAAAATCCTGCCGGAATCGAAAATCATGGGCAATCGGACGCTTGCAGAGGACCAGCACACGCGCGAGGGATTTCCTATGAGCCGACAAACTCACAACGTCCATGAGCTAAGGACAACGCCTTTGCCTACCGGCACCTTAACACCGGTGATGATCCGTGCCGCCGCTCCGCGGGATGCTGGCCAGATCAGTTCTTTGTACCGAGCGGCTTATGCTGCGCAGCATTCCGCGGATGCCCGAGAGCATTACCCTTTTCCGCAATTTATGGATCCCCGCCGGGTACAGCAGTTGGCAGCTAGCCAGACTATGTGCTGGGTCGTCGCGGAGATCGAAAACAACGTGGTGGGTACGATTGGTGCCGTTCACAACATCGGCAGGCCAGATGACCGAGTAGTGGAATACTTCGGTCTAGTGGTCAACGAGATGTGGCGCGGTAACGGTATCGCGCGAAGCCTGTTCGCTGCCCTGCATAAAAAGCTAGCCACCAGCGCTCATTTTATGATCGCCGAAACTCGCACGGCGGATGCCGGAGGATGGCGGACAGCGAAAACTCATGGATTCGTCCCGCTGGGATTTGAACCGTTTGCGCACAACACACCCGCGGGCTCTGAACCCATGCTTTTGTTGGGTAATATTCCTAAGCAGGCGAGGGAGCAGCGCGATGTGCGTGGTTACTCGAGTGCTGCGGTCCATACACTGGCAAGAACTGTCTTACAGACCTTGTACCTCGAGCCTTTACCGGCGTTGGAGCGGCCCACTTATCCGCTCGGTCCACAGCCGTTCTATGAGCTGTTGTCCAAGCTGACCCCAACACATCCCGGGCTAAAGGTGTCGAGCCTCAGCTTAGGGAAGACGGACCACGTTTTCCATGTGTTGGATGACGAGACAGTGGCCATTCAGTTACAACAGCAATGGCGTAGCTTCAGCCCGCATTTGTCGGGGGTCGTAGGATTGAATCGCTTGGAAGGCGAAGATCCTACAGGTGATCGTTACACTAAGAAGTGCTTTGTTGGTTATATCGGAAGGTGTCCGGTTTCCTGCGCTCGGATCGTTTGGGATCATAGAGATCGCCGCGCGCGGATTCTTTACCTGCAAACACGTTTCCATGGACTGCAAGGCCTGATGGTTGCCGAAATTCTACGCTTTCTGGAAACACAATCGCGCTACACCCCGGTCTCTGTAGTCATCGACGTTCGAGCCGACGATCCCTCCTTACATGCGACGTTGGAAAAGCTCGGCTTCTTTCCGACTGTTTACTATCCATGCCTGGTCGCGGGTGAAGACGTTAGATTAGATGCTGTCCAATACACTCGGCTTTACAACTGTCCATTGGAGGAGAGCTTGCAGTTCGTCCGGCATCTAGATTGGCCTGAGGCAAATACTGTGGTGAAGACGGTGATGTCTATCGAGAAAGGAGTAACACATCGATGGATAGAGCGGCGCGATGGTCCTGTGGCCACCATGCGCTCTTCGCACACCTAGCAGCACAAAGGGGCTTTCCCTACCTACTGGTGATCGCTCGCCGTGAGGTGGACGGCGGAGGTGATCCGTACTCCCGCCGTGGTCACTGTAGATTCCCTCCTCCCGGTTCGAACGCGACCGATCCTATTTCCTATTGCCCGTAACCGGCATCGTGGCCATTCCGATCTCTAGCAGTGTGAATATTTCACAGTCGCCGCTGGTAACTGGCCACAGTAACCAGATGGCGAACTAGGTAGAGTATCAATCGTAATAAGGCCTCACTCAGGCCACTTACTTTGTGGGAAACCCCGCGCTAGAGCCACAGGCGTAGCTCTTTGGGTATCACCACTGCAACCCCGATGTTATCCCGTACATCCACGGGGTAACTATGTAAATACTGACTTAGAGGAGAACTGCAATGGCTGTAACGTATGAAGAATATAGTAAGCATAAAGAGCATGGAAACCATGGTGACAAAGACTATGGAAAGGATGATGAAAAAGGATATGTAAAACCTGGTGAAGTGTATCCCGACGGTAAAAAGGAGTATCCGAAGCCTGGTAACTGGTATCCGGAGCCGGGTAAAGAGTATCCGAAGCTGGGTAAAGAGTATCCGAAGCTGGGTGAAGAGTATCCGGAGCCAGGGTATGGAAAGCATGGAACACATGGAAAGTGCGAATTTGAAGTCCAATTTCCGACCTACCCAGCGCTCAAGGGCGGCATAGAAGCAGAGCTCTACGAGAACGGTGCGCCCACGAATTACATCATTCGCGCAGACAAGGAATGGTCCATTAAAGTTCATTGGTATCTGAAGGGCGCGCTGAAGGATTGTATCGGTGGCTTCTGGTGTCTCACTTTGTTCCTGGAGTCGATCGGTCCGGGCCCCGAGTTCAAGATCCCCTATCAGGAAGGATACATTCCTCTGGACCCCTGCGGAGATTGCCATTATTGGTACGAAATCAAGGTGCCTGCCGGCAAGATCGACGCGAAACATTGTTCTGACCCCTACAAGCTGGTCGTCGCTCTCACCTACCTCACGCCCTGCAAGAAGCCGGGCCCGATGGCAGGTTTCTGTGAGCTGCCAATGGTTCAATTTTATGAGTCCCAAAAGACAGGCACGTAGTTCTCTGTAGTACTACGCCTTTGTTTCGCTCGCTGACCCCCGCCGGCGTATTCACGGTGCGGCCGGGGTCAGCGATTTATCTTTGACGAATAAACTACACAGAAAAGAGGGACGACCATGCGTATTCGAAAGAGTGCTGCCAAGTTGCCCAGTGCAGAAAGGGCACGATATGTCAACGCCATCAAGGCACTTAAACAAGACATCGTGAGAATCCTCGACGATGGCACCCGAGTAAGCCGATATGATCAGTTGGTGGCGCTGCATCTGGGTGTCACGCGGCGGTTGATAAACCAGGTATCTATAGGTGACGGGGGACATCGCGGCCCCGCCTTTCTGTCGTGGCACCGCCAATACTTATTGATGTTGGAAGATCAGTTACGGGCTGTCGATTCGGCGGTAACCATCCCCTACTGGGAATGGACAGACCGAGCGGGAACAGAGAACGTTATCTTCCAAGATGATTTTATGGGCCCCCGCGGTAGCGTTACTACGTCTGTTGGCACAGTAGCTTCAGGTCACTTTACAAGCGCTGAGGGCTGGAGGCTAATTGGTGAAATTCATCGCTCCGGCGTAAGCGCGCCAGAACGAGGACCCGATCTTCTCCGCAGCACCTCTATGGATGTTAATCTTCTGCCGACCCAGCAGCGCATTGATCAGATCTTCGGGCAGAACGTTTTCGCCGGTCCGGGTGGATTTCAAGAGGAGTTAGAAGGCGATCCCCACGGAACACTGCATATGTGGGTGGGTGGGATGAGCCCAACGAACCTAGGGACGATGACGGGGATGAGTTCACCCAACGATCCGATCTTTTTCCTACACCACGGGGAGGTCGATCGGCTTTGGGCCGAATGGCAGGACAACGGACACGCCGGGCCTAACTTCTACCCGGACAACGGTCCACGAATCGGGCATGGCCTTCAGGACCCCATGTGGCCGTGGGATGGAGGACAAGCCACAACTCTTCCGTATCTCATGCGCTACCTTTCGTCTTTCTCTGAAACCGTCAGACCGGCCGACGTTCTGGATTTCCGCGCACTCGGTATTACTTACGACACATTGCTGCCCGTGCTTGGTATTGGGCAACCCGTTACCGATGTGGAGCTAAGCGCCCCTGGTGACGAACAAGGCTTCCGAATCTTCGTACGGGAGGCTGGGCGTTACCGGATTGAAAAACAGGGGCCAACCGACGTCGTGATGGCGCTTCATGGTCCGGATAGTTGGGAGCCGGTCACCCAGAACGGCGGTCCCGGAACAGTGGCTAGCGTCGCTGATCTGAATCCGGGCACCTACTTTGTCGTATTCCGGCATGCGGATTCATCGGGAACCGGACGTTTCAGTCTGTCCTTGCAACAAGAGGATAGGATCGTCGTGGACTCCGTGCCCGTACTATTGACCGTAGATGGGTCTCCGGTGCAGGCCTTCATTGCAGAAGGCGGCGAAGTGGATGTCTATCGCTTTACCGTGCATACCCCCGGCCGCCACACCATCGAAACCGAAGGTGCGACCGACGTAGTAATGGGTCTTTTCGGTCCCGACGACCGCAATGATCTGGTTACGCAAAATGACGATGGCGGCCAAGGTCTCAACGCGCGGATCAGCCGGCGCCTAACCGCCGGCACCTATCACATCGAAGTTCGGCACTACGCCCCGATCGGTATCGGGCGGTACCGCATTTCGGTCCGCACCGACACCGTGCCCACCGAGCTTGAAGTAGATGGCCCGGAGATCCAAGCGAACATCGGAGCCGCCAATGAGAGTGATCTCTACACATTTCGCACAACGACTCCCGGCATCTACATGATCGAAACTTCGGGCCTAATAGATACGTATCTCACGCTCTACGGGCCGGACAACGACACCACCGTCATCGCCCAAGACGATGATGGCGGTCCAGGACTGCTTTCACGGATTGAGCAGCCCCTGGGTGCGGGTAGGTACTATGTTCGGGCAAGACACTACAGCCCGTTTGGCACAGGTTCCTACAGTGTCCGGTTGCAGAGCCTGTGAGCAGACACCAATCTGGCGGCTGTCGGTGTCCACATCGTGGCGATCAGAAAGAGAATGCGTGCAACGGCGTCGTGCAAAAGGCGTGACCGGCGCATGAAAGCAAGGCGTAATCGATCAGATCGCCGCGAAAGGATCCGCTGGGAATCCCGAAGGGATGATCGACGCGTGGACCAGGGTCGCCGATCTGAAGATAAGGTATGGGACGCAATTCGATCCATGTTTTGAATTTGTTAGTGCTGCAATGGACAATGCGAGCACAAGAAGCCGAAAGAAAATGCATCAGTACAAATGCCAAATATCTGGCATAAGTGGTAGGGACGTTTTGTGTGCCTGGGCAGTCGCCGCGGCCGTCCTCCTCAGTTTGTCGGTGTTATCTCTGGCTTAGGCGGCCCCCTCGACAGCAAGTGTAGATCCTTATGAATAACCCTAACAGTCATGCACTTCGCCAGCGACGCCGTACTGGCTGTTCGAGTCCGCAGTATTGCTTATTCGTTAATTTAAGCGTTTAGCGTACATGTAACAGCCAATTTTGGTGGGCCCGGTAGGGCGAAGCGGATCAAGAGAAAGGTCCAGTGAACCTTTCTCCCGCTGAGCGGGTGCGCCAAGGGTGAGCCGGAGGATTGCAAAGGGTCCGGTGAACCCTTTGCCCGGCGAACGGGCGTGCAATGGGCGAGACGGAACAAAGCGACGATCCAGTGAATCGTCGCCCCGTCGAGCGGGTTCGCCACGGAAGGCGAACCCTGGACTTTCAAGCGTAGCGGGACTGCGAAGCGCGGAAAGGCACGCGCTGGACTCTCAAGCGATGCAGGATAGCAAACTGCAGAGAGTGCGCCCTGGACCGACAAGCGGAGCGGGGTGAGCCGGATAAAGGCAACAGTCCGGTGGACGGTTGCCCCGGCGAACGCCCGAGCTAGGATGGCTCGGGCCGGTACCCAAGTGAAGCAGGGATTGCGAAACACGGGGGGCGAAGCGCAGACGGCGAACCGTAGGTTCGAGCCCGAAGCATTGTCTATTTGTTAAATTTAAGCGTGTAGCTTACCTATATCACATCACCTAATTTTGGTGGGCCCGGTAGGACACTCGAACCTACGGCCGTTATCACATTTCAAAGTGCAATACGCCAGCTTGATTGGCCGGTACGCTTGCCGGTTTATCCGCCATTTGGGCGTCGGAACTTTGCCGTTTCCCACAGCCAACGGGCTACGGAACACACCACCACGATCGCCACACCGACCACAAACAGGCAAAACATGGTCGGTACGATGGCGTCCGCGTAGTGACCGATCAAGCCAAGCGACTCAAGCCATTGCCTGCTGGTCCCTGACAGCAAAGGCCCCTCGAAGAATGAACTCGCACGATTGAGTATCCCCCACACCCCATAGGCCAGCAACCACAGCAACAGCAGCCCCGCCATGCCGAGTGAGAACCAGTAGATGACGCGTGCGAGGAATGGACTAAGAGCGTTGTCCGGCGCTCGCAAACTGGCTCCTTCGATCCAAGGTACGACGCGGTCAATAAGCCGTTGTCGTTTGCCTTTGCTTGCCTTCCAATAAGAGGTATGGGCCAGGAAGAAAAACAATTGATCACCCCAGTCAAAGTTTTTAAGCTTCAACCCACCAATATCCGGCGCCCGTTTACACGGAGCAAACTGATCGAGCTTACCGCCGACGATATCTTGCACGTCCGCCACGTTGAACCAGGGGGCGCCGCCAGGTATGGCTCCCATAGATGCGCCATTCACCGGCACGATCGCGGGCCACAGGGCAGCGAATTTGTCTAACGGACTCCCGAGGGTAAGAAAACCACGCAACCCCCGAAAGAGACGCTTTCTATTGATGGCATCGTGTTTGCCCGCCGTCTTTGGTTTGTCCAACCACGGGGCACGTTTTGGCATTTGATATTCCGGCAGGGGCTTTGCAACCTTGTTTTTCAGAACGGCCGGGAGACCAAGCCATTCTTCCTGAGTCAGGTAGTTCGGCAGGGCCAGGTCGGTTTCCATGAGTCCGTTGAAAGCGACCACCGTCCCCAGACTGTGCGCAAAGATGTAATAACCATCCAGTTGTCTGCTCTCTATTTCTTTAGCAATCTGCACTAGCGCCCGGATCATACGCCGGCGTATTGCCACACGTGACTTCTCGCCCAAGGTTTCCACGCGCTCGTCGCGATGCGCAAACCAGTCCTGATAAAGCTTGACATCACCGAGATAGTTGTAAATGAGAATACGGGCACTCTCTAACCACTGCCAACGAAACGACAACCGGCGAACAATCCAACGAAATAAATCTATCGTGGTAAGCGCGACTAAGAACATTAGCGAAACAATGAATAGCTGCAGCCGTACGAGTAGCCGGCGCCAGATATTAAGCGGTAGCGGCGGGCACATGCCGTGCTCCTCCGGCTTACCGACGCCGGACCTGACGAACAAGCGCACGCCGGAAATGCCGAGCGACCAGCCGACCAGCTTAACCCAGCGCCACCATGTCCTGGACAAATCCAGGTCCGCCCAGTGCACTTCCCGAAAGGCCGCTTCTATCTCGCCGCCATCGGCCTTTTTCCAGCGCACCAACACCGGTGCCTCTCGCCAGCTATGCTCGGGCGAGAGTCGCGGCACTTGATCGCCGTGGCGTATTTGAATATGCGGCTCGCGCCCGGATAGCTTGCTGATCGCCTTGTAGAGATTGCTCGCAAATGATTCCAAAAATTCAAATCGTCTCTGTTCGCCGACGCCATGAACGACGATGATGCCAATCCTTTCTAACTGCTTCGGCGGCTTTCGTCTCGCTTTCTGGCTTTTCCCTTTCTTCATTGCGCTTTCTCCTCTCTATGCGCCACGCAGTGCATTGAAAATGTCCACCCGATTCGACGTTGAGTACGGCCACGGCACAGCCTGTCTCAGTCTCAATGATACGGCCCGAGACTTGTAACAAACCGCCGTAGCGGTTCGGTTTCGCTGCCATGAGTGCTAGCGTATCAAACGGTTGCGGTTGGTTTCGTGCCTCTCACCGGCTTCGAGGAGTCGGACTCCATGGTGCACCCTGGACCGGCAAGCGGAGCGGGAATTGCGAAGCGCAGACGGCGAACCGTAGGTTCGAGTCCGCAGTATTGTTTATTCGTTAATTTAGGCGTTTAGCGTACATGTAACAGCCAATTTTGGTGGGCCCGGTAGGACTCGAACCTACGACCAAGGGATTATGAGTCCCCTGCTCTAACCAACTGAGCTACAGGCCCGGTGCAGGATATTATGAATCGAATTTCCTGCCCTTACGAGCGCAAAGTGGTCGCGACGTACTACTCGATATGACGTAGAGGTTAGTCGGATCTTGTCGGTGGGCCCGGTAGGGTGAGGCGGGCTTAGACGAGAATCCAGTGGATTGTCGTCCCGCCGAACGGGCTTGCCACGCATGGCAAGCCCTGGACTTTTGCCGCGGGCCAGGGAGGGTAAAGCGGCAAAAGCGAACCTACGACCAAGGGATTCACTTGGTCCAGTATTTCTACTGGGAGTGGACTATCTCATCACCCTCAACCGGCGTTGTTAGGGTGCGGGACGCTCTGTGCCTGTGATTAAGAACACTGAAGTTCTCAGGTAGTCTCTGCACCTTCCGGAGGTGTACCCCCGGCTTGGCTCAGGGTTGCCATCAGCCGAACTGTTAAGGTTTCCCTGAATTCATCCCGTTCATTTCACACCTTTCAGTGTGAACACACCTTATT